>NZ_JACCSO010000320.1 GCF_013812955.1 Nannocystis sp.
CTCGAGACGCGGGCGCTGGCGGGGCGGTTGAAGGCGCGAGGGGGGCCGGACTGGGCGGCCTATGAGCAGCTGCTGGCCTGTGAGCGCTGGGTGCCGGGCTGAGGGACGAGCGGGGGCGGTCGCGGAGGCGGCCCTGGGGTGAGCGTCGGGCCGGTGCGGGGTGCTTGTCTGGCGGCGCGTGTGGGTCCACTATCCCGGCGCTCGCCCGGACCTCGCCATGAAGCTTCGCCTCGACCCGACCTCGATCCTGAACACGTGGAAGACCTTCGTCGACAAGCCCTTCGGCAAGCAGCTGGTGTCGCGGGCGATCGGCCTGATGGCGCCGTACACCGGGACGATCTCTCCGCAGGTCATCGATGTCGCGCCGGGCTACGCGCGGGTGCAGATGCGCGACCGCTGGGGCGTTCGCAACCACCTCAGGAGCCTGCACGCGGTCGCGCTGATGAACCTCGGTGAGTGCGCCACCGGCCTCGCGGTGATGAGCGCCGTGCCCCCGGGCGGCCGCGGCATCGTGCTCGAGCTCGGCATGACCTACCTGAAGAAGGCCCGCGGCACGATCACCGCGGAGGCCCGCGCCGCGCTGCCGACGACCTCGGGCTCGCATGACCTGTGGGTCGAGGGCGAACTGATGAACGCGACCGGAGAGGTCGTGGCCCGGGCCAGGGCCCGCTGGCGCATCGAATTGCCGGCCTGAGCGCGGTCGCGCGGGCGCTTCTTCGGGCGCGCGAGCGTGAGCGCTGGCTTGCTGCGGCCTCGCTGCGTTAGGCTCGGCGCGCATGTCGACCGCCAGCTCCAGTCCGCCCGCGCTCATCGTTTCGCCGCCCGCGGGTGGTTTCGACCGCGCGGGGCTGCGTGAGCTGGTGAAGGAGTCGGGGCTGGGCACCTCTCTGCACCGGCTGGTGCGGGCGCCGTTCGGCCACACGGTGCTGACGCTGCGGGCGCTCGACGCGGTGATCGCCGCGGGGGACCTGGCGCTGCAGGCCGGTGAAGCGCTGCAGGGGGCGTTATTGGAGGACCTGGCGCGCAGCGGCTCGCTGGCGCTGCCGGAGCCGACGGCGGACCAGCGGCTGTTCATCGGCGCGTTTCAGGTGACGGTGCTGTGCGACGGGCTGGCGCCTCGCCTGGCCGAGCTGGCGCCGACGCCGGAGCTGCACACGGACCTCGAGGCGGACGGCCTCGAGGACCTGCTGCGCCGCGCGCCGCGGCCGGCGATCTCGTCGCTGCTGGCGATGGCGGGCAAGTACCTCGAGCTGCAGGCCAAGCAGCAGCCCGGAGCGGCGGCGCCGCGCCTGGAAGAGCGCGAGCTGTGGGTGGTGACCAGCCTGCATGCCTTCATGTTGCAGCTGCAAGGGGCGGTGCGGCGATTGACGCACATGGGCCGGCTGCGGCCCTTCGGGCTGGCGCTGGCGCGGCGCAAGGTGGTGATCGGCGAGCTGCGCTACGAGGGCTTCACGGCGCGCAACTTGGCCGAGCCGGTGTCGGACCTGAAGCCGGTGCAGATCGCCGAGGTGGTGGGCAATCAGGACTACCTGCAGGCGGGGTTGAAGCTCGCGCGTGACGTCGCCGGTTATGACCTCGCGGCGCGGCGCGGGCCGAAGCAGCTCAATCCGGTGCTGTTCGGGCTCGGCCGGCCGGGC
Organism: Nannocystis sp.; assembly: GCF_013812955.1. Lineage (GTDB taxonomy): Bacteria > Myxococcota_A > Polyangia > Nannocystales > Nannocystaceae > Nannocystis. The sequence goes on from NZ_JACCSO010000320.1 coordinate 1,638, forward strand.
TGCGGCAAGACGATCACGGCCCACGCGATCGGCCATTATTTCCTCGAGTATTGCCGCCAGCGCGACATCCCGGCCCGCTTCAAGGTGATCCGGCGCACCGACTGGGCGAGCTCGTATCAGAACGCGAGCGCGGCGACGCTGGTGAAGATCTTCAAAGAAGAGGTGTACGGCTTCGAGGGGGTGTGCGGGGTTTATTGGCCCGACATCGACACGGCCTTCGCGTCGCGCAGCAGCGGCGACCTGCGCTCCGAGGAGAAGAACAACCTCGGCGCGGTGTTCGGGATCTTCGACGGTACGCTCATCCCCCGGGACGGCAAATGGTTCATGATCTGCGACGCCAACTTCATGCAGATGGACGAGGCGACGCGCTCGCGCATCGCCCAAAACCCGTTCACCGTGAGGGGGCCGACGACCGCCGCGGAGTACGTGCAGCTGCTGCGCGAGGTGCTGCTCGGCGAGCTGCGGGCCTTCGTCGCGGTCGGCGAGGAGGCGCGCTGGCCCGAGGTCGGCGCGGCGCTGGTGGCCGCGGACCTGAGCGGGCGCTCGGTCGAGAGCGTGGCCGGCAACATCCGCGCGGCGATCCAGGACTTCGAGTACCCCGACGAGTACTTCAAGGCCAGCTTTGATGAGCGCCGGCGCATCATCGATAAACTGTCACGGCGGATCCCGATCGCCACGGTGCTGCAGGAGATCGCGGATTACCTGCAGTTTCATCGCGACGCGGAGGCCAAGGAGGCGCGCGATCGTTTTGATCGTGAGGTCGAGCAGATGGTCCAGCAGCTCAACGCCGGCCGGGCCGCGACCGCCCGCGCGGCCGAGCTGGTCGCGCGGGAGATCGCGGGCGAGAAGTCGTGATGCTCAGGCCTGGCTCTCGAGCCAGGTCGATGCGGCGTCGCGCTCGCGGGCCCAGCCGGCGCCCTTGCGCTCGAGGATGGCCAGGGCCGAAGTGATGGTGGCGGCCGCCGCGGCGC
>NZ_JACCSO010000323.1 GCF_013812955.1 Nannocystis sp.
ACTCACGCGTCGGCCCTCCCGAGCCGGGGCGCCAGCTCGGCCAGCAGCCAGCCTGCGAGCTGCTCCTTGGCCACCGGCGGGCCGGAGGGCACCACGGTCGCGGGGCTCGTCCCGGGCGCGCGTAGCAGCAAGTAGCCGGCGTTGGTCGGGCTGGCGAAGCCGAGCCCGGGCACGCCGACCCGGTTGACGAAGATCGCGTCGACGCGCTTGCTCGCGAGCTTGGCCGCGCCGAGGCCCAGCAGCTCACCTTCGATGTCAGGGCCGTCCTCGACCGTCTGGGCCGCGAAGCCGAGGAAGAAGGGCCGCTTCGTGCCCGCCCCGTGCCGCGCCGTCAAGCTGGCGAGGATGTCGACGCCGCGGCGCCAATTGAGGCCCGCGAGGGCCGGCAGCAGCGCGGCCTTCTCGAGCTTTTGTGGGACGCCGTCGACCTCGAGGTCCGAGACCGCGGCGACCATCGCCACCAGATCGACGGGCGCCTCCGCGAGCGCCTGCTCGAGCGCGGCGTGCATCTGCGCGGCGGTCTCGACGTCGATCCGCCGCACCCCCGGCGGCGTGGGCAGCTCGACCGGACCGGCGACCAGCGTCACCTCGGCGCCCAGGGCCCGCGCGGCCGCGGCCAGCGCGAAGCCCATCGCCCCGGTCGAGGCGTTGGAGATGAAGCGCACCGGATCGATGTACGTGCGGGTCGGGCCGGCCGAGATCAGCACGCGCCGGCCGCTCCAGGTCCCTGTCCCTTCGGACATGTTCTTGGCGCCCGAAGCGAGCAGCGCGCGCACGGCCTCGACGATGACCGGCGGATCGATCATGCGGCCCTCACCGATCCAACCGCAGGCCAGCTCACCGCGATCGGGGCCGACGAACTCGGCCCCGCGGGCGCGCAGCGTCGCCAGGTTTTGCCGGGTCGCCGGGTGCCGCCACATGTTGGTGTTCATCGCCGGGGCCCACAGCACCGGCGCCCGCGTGGCCAGCAGGCAGCAGGCGGCGAGGTCGTCGGCGAGGCCGGCCGCGGCCCGGGCCATCAGGTCGGCGGTCGCCGGCGCCACCAGGACGAGCTCCGGCCAGTCGGCGAGCTCGATGTGCCCCACCCTGCCCTCCTCGACGGGGTCGAGCAGGCTGCTGCGGACCGGCCGGGTCGAGACCGTCGCCAGCGCGAGCTCGCTGACGAACGCGCGGGCGGCCGGGGTCATCACCACCTGCACGGTGCATCCGCCGGCGATCAGCGCGCGCACCAGCTCGGGGGTCTTGTAGGCCGCGATCCCGCCGGAGACGATCAGCAGCACCCGCCGGCGCGATGACCTGTCCTCCGGGACAGGCTTCACGACCTCGGACGGATCGGCGACCTTGCGGTCCGCGCGGACAGTCCCGGAGGCCGCGACCGGCTCAGGCATCCTCGCAGTCCTCGAAGGCGAGGGCGCCGACGGTCTCGATCCCGAAGCCGGAGAGGCCGACGATCTTGCGAGGATGGTTGGTCAGCACCTTGATGCGGTGGATCCCGAGGCTGCGCAGGACCTGCGCGCCGAGGCCGAACTCGCGAAAGCCCGCCTCCGCCGGCTTGAGCGAGGGCGCGTGGGCCTGGGTCGGCCGCTCCAGCAGCGGCTCGGGCGGCCAGTGGTGGCCGAGCACGTACAGGAACACGCCGCGGCCGGTGCGCTCGATCTGGCGGATGCTGGCCCGCATGCGGCTCGCGCTGTCGTCGTCGGCGAGGCCGAAGACATCGCCGAGGATCTGAGCCCGCTGGGCCCGCAACAGCACGCTGTCGTCGCCCTCGGCCTGCTGCTGCAGGTCACCCTTGCACAGCGCGACGTAAAAGCTGAGCGGCTGGACCCGTGAGCGGAAGCTGCGGATGGTCCAGCCGTCGCCGGCGCGCAGGCCGAGGATCGGAGAGACCAGCGGCGCCGATGCGACCTCCTCGACCAGCAGCTCGCGCTGCAGGCGATAGCCGATCAGGTCGGCGATCGTCAGGATCGGCAGGTCGTGGCGCTGAGCGAACGACTCGAGGTCGTCCATGCGCGCCATCTCGCCGTCGTCGCGCATGATCTCGCAGATCACGCCGGCGGGGCGCAGACCGGCGAGGCGCGCCAGATCCACGGAGCCCTCGGTGTGGCCCGAGCGGACCAATACGCCGCCCGGCTGGGCGCGCAGCGGGAAGATGTGCCCGGGGCTGACGATGTCGCTGGCGCCGTATTGCTCGTCGCAGGCGACGCGGATGGTCTCGGCGCGGTCGGCCGCGGAGATCCCGGTGGTGACGCCGCGGCGGGCCTCGATCGAGACCGTGAACGCGGTGCCCATGTGACCGGGGTCCGTGGGGACCATCATCGGCAGGCGCAGCTCGCTGACCCGCTCCGGCGTCAACGCCAGGCAGATCAGGCCCCGCCCCTCGCGGCACATGAAGTTGACGTGCTCGGCGGTGCAGGCCCCGGCGCCGACGACGAGGTCGCCCTCGTTCTCGCGGTCCTTGTCGTCGACGAGGATGATCATGCCGCCGCGGCGGATGACCTCGATGCAGCGCTCGACGTGATCGAAGTTGTGCTCGCTCATGCTCCTGTCCCTTCGGCCCGGTCGTCCGGGTCGGATGCGGCTGCCCCCGTCGGGCCGGCGAGGTAGCCGGCGCGGGCGAGGGTCTCGTGGGTGACGCCGGCCGGCGCGTTGCCGGCGATCGACGGTGTCATTCCGGGGCGAAATTCGAGCAGCCGCGCGACGTAGCGGGCCAGCAGGTCGACCTCGAGGTTGAGCGCGTCGCCGACGCGGCGCTCGCCGAGGGTGGTGACCGAGAGCGTGTGCGGGATCAGGCCGACCGCGAAGCCGCGCCCATCGACGGCGTTGATCGTCAGGCTGACGCCGTCGAGGCAGGCCGAGCCCTTGACCGCCAGGTAGGGCAGCAGCGCCAGCGGAACGTCGAACCACAGCTCGGCGGACTCGCCACGAGCGCTGCGCGAGCGCAGCCGGGCCAGGCCGTCGACATGGCCCGAAACCAGGTGTCCACCGAGCGCATCACCGAGGCGCAGCGCGGGCTCGAGGTTGACGTGGCTGCCGACCTCGAGACCGCCGAGGCTGGTGACCGCCAGGGTCTCGAAGGCGGCCTCGACGGTGAAGTTGCGAGGGGTCGCCGCGGTGACCGTCAGGCACACGCCGGAGACGCTGACACTGGCCCCGAGCGCGCGCTCGGCCTCAGCGAGCGCGGCGGCGATGACAAAGGTCTTCTGCTCCGCGCTCGCGCGCACGCGCTCGACGCTGCCGACCGACCTCACGAGCCCGGTGAACATGGGCGGAGGTTATGGCACAGACTCGCGCGAGGCGGCACGATCGGGCGCCCCGGGGCAAGCTCACGGCCCGCGTGGTCCGAGCGCCCGGCACTGCCCGCAAAACGCCTCCAGGAGCGCGTCAGGCTCCAGTGACAGCCGGCGACTCGGGCTGCAGCACCAGCAGATCGTCGCCGCCGACGCGGCTGCGCAGCTCGATCCAAAGCCGCGGTGACTGCGCGACAGACGGCCAGGACAGGCCCGGCAGCACCGACGTGCCCTCGCCCAGCAAGCGCGGGGCTTGAAACCAGTACCAGCGCTCCCAGGCGGCCGCGGCGACGAAGCTGGCGATCAAGTGGCCGCCGCCCTCGACCAGCAGGGAGCGGATCGACAGGCGCCCGAGCGCCTGCAACGCGTCCAGGACGGCGACACGGCCGCCCTCGTCGGCCTCGACGGCGATCGGCTGGACTCCGGCGTCGAGCATGCGCCGGCGCCGGTCCTCGGGGGCGTGCTCGGTGTGCAGGACGATCGCGCCGGGACGCAGGACCTGCCGCCACGAGCTCGCCTCGGCAGTGCGCAGGCGGCTGTCGACGATCACCGGCAGCGGATCCACGCCGCGCACCAGGCGGACATCGAGGCGCGGGTCGTCGCGCAGCACGGTGTCGGCCCCGACCGCGATCGCGTGGTGACGCGCGCGCAGCCAGTGGCCGATCCGGCGCGCGGCCTCGCCCGTGATCCACTTGCTGTCGCCGCCGCTGGCGGCGATCCGGCCGTCGAGCGAGGTG
>NZ_JACCSO010000342.1 GCF_013812955.1 Nannocystis sp.
CCGCCGCGCTCGCTCGCCACCCCGGCGCGCTCGCTCGCCACCCCGGCGCGCTCGCGCGGCTCGTCCTCCTGCTCGCCGTCCCGCTGCTCGCGCCGGCATGCCACGAGGACCTCGAGCCGGACACCGGCGACACCTCGACGAGCACCGGCGCGATCGACCCCACGCCGCACGTGACCTTCGTCGGCCGGATCGACCTCGTCGAGCTGTGCGGGGTGGTCGGCGCGCAAGTCGTCAGCTTTCGCGCGCGCCAGGTCGGCTGCGAGCCGGGCCCACCGGCGCCCTGCACCCTCCAGACCGACCCCCTTTTAAAAGAGTGGGTCGGCGACGCGGCGATGTGTCCCGGGGGACAGACGGCCCTCGACCTGAAGGTCGACGTGCCGCACGCCGGGCGCTACCAAGTCGAGGCGCGCACCCTCACCGATTCGGGAGGGAGCCTCGGGCTGTGCTTCGGGGTCGACGGCGTGGAGCCGGTGGCGGTCACCGCCGCGCAGGTGGAGGCGCGCGCGGAAGTCGTGGTGCGGGCCGGTTCAGGGCCTTGCAGCGGGTGAGCGCCCTTGGCTTTTTTCGCGCGAGCGATTAGCTTGGGCCTCGCCCATGACCTACGACTTTCGCGCCATTGAAGCCCGCTGGCAGCGCTTCTGGGACGAGCACCAGACCTTCCGCGCCGAGGTCGACCCCGAGCGGCCCAAGTACTACGTGCTCGACATGTTCCCGTACCCCTCGGGCGACGGCCTGCACGTCGGGCACCCGGAGGGTTACACCGCGACCGACATCGTCGCCCGCTACAAGCGCATGCGCGGCTTCAACGTGCTGCACCCGATGGGCTGGGACGCGTTTGGTCTGCCGGCGGAGCGCTACGCGATGAAGCACGGTGTGCACCCGGCGGTGCGCACGGCGGAGTGCATCCGCAACTTCAAGCGCCAGCTGAAGACGCTCGGCTTCTCGTACGACTGGGCGCGCGAGGTCGACACCACCGACCCGAATTACTACAAGTGGACGCAGTGGATCTTCCTGCAGATCTGGGGCGCCTGGTACGACCCGGAGCAGGGCAAGGCGCGCCCGATCGGCGAGCTCGAGATCCCCGCCGAGGTCAGCGCGAAGGGAGCCGCGGCGGTCCGTCGTTACCGCGACGAGCGGCGCCTCGCTTACCTGCATGACGCGCCCGTCAACTGGTGCCCCGCGCTGCGGGTGGTGCTGGCCAACGAGGAGGTCGCCGAGCAGGTCGAGCTCGGCCACGAGGTCGTGCGCCGGCCGATGCGCCAGTGGATGATGCGCATCACCACCTACGCCGAGCGCCTGATCACCGACCTCGAGGGCCTCGAGTGGCCGGCCAGCGTGCTCGACATGCAAAAGCACTGGATCGGCCGCTCCGAGGGCGCCGAGGTCGAGTTCCCGATCGAGGGCGCCGACGGCATCAAGGGTGCAGGCGCCGCGATCAACGTGTTCACGACCCGCCCCGACACCCTGTTCGGCGCGACCTACATGGTGCTCGCGCCGGAGCATCCGCTGGTCGCCCGCATCTGCAGCGATCAGCAACGTACCGTCGTCCAAGCCTACGTCGACGCGGCCGCCCGTCGCAGCGAGCGCGAGCGCCAGGCCGAGGCCGCCGAGGGCCAGAAGACCGGCGTGTTCACCGGCGCCTACGCGAAGAACCCGGCGACCGGCGGGCGCGTCCCGGTGTGGATCTCCGACTATGTGCTGATGGGCTATGGCACCGGCGCGATCATGGCCGTGCCCGGTCACGACGAGCGCGACCACGCCTTCGCCCAGGCGATGGACCTGCCGATCGTCGAGGTCGTCAGCGGCGCCGCGCGACCGATCGCCGAGGCCGCCCACACCGAGGCCGGCCTCGCCATCAACTCCGACTTCCTCGACGGCCTCGCCACCCCGCAGGCCAAGCAGCGCATGATCGACTGGCTCGAGGAGCGCGGCCTCGGTCGGCGCCGCGTCACCTACAAGCTGCGCGACTGGCTGTTCTCCCGCCAGCGCTACTGGGGCGAGCCGTTCCCGCTGCTGCATCGCCCCGACGGGGCGGTCGTCGCCGTGCCCGAGGACCAGCTGCCGGTCACGCTTCCGCCGCTCGACGACTTCCAGCCCAGCGAGTCCGGCGAGCCCCCGCTCAGCAAGGCCGTGGGCTGGCGCGAGCTGCCCGACGGCAGCCTGCGCGAGACCAACACCATGCCGCAGTGGGCCGGAAGCTGCTGGTACTACCTGCGCTTCATGGACCCGAGCAACGCCGCGGCGCCGTTCTCGAAGGCCGCGGCCGACTACTGGTTGCCGGTCGACCTCTACATCGGCGGGGCCGAGCACGCGGTGCTGCACCTGCTCTACGCCCGCTTCTGGCACAAGGTCCTGTTCGACCTCGGCCACGTCGGCACCCGCGAGCCGTTCCAGCGGCTCGTAAACCAGGGCATGGTGCTCGGCGCGACCTACTATCCCAGGGGTCGCGCCGGCATCCAGCAGAACTTCCCGCTGGACGAGGTCGAGCCGGTGGCGCCCGGCAGCGACCAGTGGATCCACAAGCTCACGCGCGAGCCGGTCGAGGTCAAGTGGGACAAGATGTCGAAGAGCCGCGGCAACGTCGTCAACCCCGACGACGTGATCAGCCAGTACGGCGCCGACACCATGCGCCTCTACGAGATGTTCATGGGCCCGCTCGAGCACTCGGCGCCGTGGCAGACCGAGGGCGTGGCCGGCTGCCACCGCTTCTTGCAGCGGGTCTATCGCCTGGCCTTCGAGACATCCGACGACGAGGGCGTGCCCGACCGCCTGCGCGAGCTGCCGGCCGGTGAGGGCAGCGACCGCCAGCGCCGCCTGCTGCACCGCACGATCCACGCGGTCAGCGAGCGCATCGATCGCCTCGCCTTCAACACGGCGATCAGCGCCATGATGGTGTTCGTGCGCGACATCGTCGCCGAGGGCGAGCCGCTGCATCGCGACACCCTGGCCCAGTTCTGCCTGCTGCTCTCGCCCTTCGCCCCGCACCTCGCCGAGGAGCTGTGGTCCGCGCTCGGCCAGCGCACGTCGCTGGCCCATGAGCTCTGGCCGGCCGCCGACGAGGCCCTGCTGGTCGATCCGACCTTCCCGCTGGTCGTCCAGATCCAGGGCAAGCGCCGCGCCGAGCTGGCGATCCCCCAGGGCGCCAGCGAGGAGGACGTCAAGGCCACGGCCCTCGCGCACCCCGACGTCCAGCGTCACCTCGACGGCAAGACCCCGCGCCGCGTCATCTACGTGCCAGGCAAGCTGCTCAACATCGTCGTCTGAGCCGCCGCAGGGGCCTTTCCCGGGGGATCACGCAATGCAGGCAACCATGCTGTGGGCGGCGTTTGTGGCCACTTCAGGCGCCACGCCAGGCGCCACGCCAGGCGCCACGCCGGACGGCGCCTCGACCACCCCCGGCGTGACCGCACCGGCACCGGCACCGGCACCCGCGCCCGCGCCCGCGCCCTCGCGCTGGTTGCCACCCGGCGACGCCGCGCATTTGGCCGAGGCCCCGGTGGACGGCAGCAAGGCCAGGTGGCGCCCGGGCGTCGGGCTCGAGGTCAGCAGCGCCGACCAGCGCTTCTCGCTGCAGTTCAACCTGCTCGCGCAGCTCCTGGCGATGGTGCGTCATACCCCGGCGCTCGCGGCCACGGCGGACGCTCCGGCCAGGGCCGCGGTCAACGACCTGGATCTGGCGCTGCGGCGCGCGCGTCTGGTGTTCGGCGGCAATCTCTTCACGCCGAACATCAAGTACAAGATCCAGCTCACTGCGTCGCCGATCGAGCTCGGCTGGAAGGACGGCCGCATCCAGCGCTCGCCGATCCTCGACTGGTACTTCACCTTCGACCGGCTGCGCGACGCGACCTTCCAGGTCGGCCAGTACAAGGTCCCATACAACCACCAGCGCATGCTGCGGGTCACCGGCATGCAGTTCGTCGACCGCTCGGCGGCCAACAACGAGTTCACGCTGGACCGCGACATCGGCTTCGACATCCGCTCGCGGGACGTCGCCGGCCTCGGCAAGCTGCGCTACTACGCGGGCGTCTACCTCGGCGACGGCATCGCGCTCTACGGCCCCAGCGACTTCGGCCTCGCCTACGTCGGTCGCCTCGAGCTGCTGCCCTTCGGTCAATACGACGACCTCGAGGAGGCCGACCAGGACCGCAGCAGCAAGCCGCGTCTGCTGATCGGTGGCGCCTTCGCGTACATCGACCGCGACCCGCACGACCAGCACGGCTTCGGCGGGCAGATCCCCGCCGACGGCGGCAAGACCTCGACCCTCAACGCGACCGCGGACCTGAACTTTCGCCTCGCCGGCTTCTCCTTCGAGGGCGGGTTCTTCTGGCGCAAGGCGACCCGGCGCATCGCGGGGACCCACGTCGACATGATGGGACAGCCGATCGCCACCGTCGCCCCGCGAAACGGCCTCGCCTACTTCACCCAGGCCGGCTACCTGCTGCCGAAGTTGCCGCTCGAGCTCGGCCTGCGTTGGGGCCAGATCTTCGCCCAGGGCGACCCCACCCGCACCAGCCTCCAGGACCAAAACGAGCTCGGCGCCGTCCTGAGCTACTACTTCGCCCGCCACTGGCTCAAGCTCCAGCTCGACTATCTCCACCTGTGGCACCACCGCGTCGACCAGGGCACCGACCAGGTCCGCCTCCAGTTCCAGGCCATGTTTTAGCTAAACCCCCGGGAACTACCCCGGCCCTACAACGACCCCAGCCCTACAATTACCCCGGCCCTACAATTACCCCGACCCCAGCCCTGGCCCCCAACGACCCCGGCGTGTCGTGTGGCGGCGATCTCTGGCGGCGCTGGTCTCATGCTGCTGCAACGAGACAACCGTGAGTTGGCTCGCGCACTTGCGCATCGGCCTCAAAAACCCGGCGCGGCCCGAAGAGCGCCCCGGCGCGGCCCGAAGGAGCGCCCCAGAGCGCCCGAAGCAGCGGCCCGAGGACGGCCCGAAGGAGAGGTCCAGAGCGCCCGAAGCAGCGGCCCGAGGACGGCGGACACCGCGACGCCCGCGTCCGCCGTCCGCGGTGGCGCGTCACTTCTCGCTTTTGTCCGCCGGCCGGCCTGTGCGACGATGGCGACAAGCTTGTGCGCGTGAGGCCATGCAGCCTGCCGCGGAGGATCCTTCATGTCGAGCAATACCCCCTTCCTTTCTTCTCGTGTCCTCCTCTCCTTGGGGCTCAGTGTCGGGCTGCTCGGCGCCTGCTCTGACCCCAGCAACGACGACGACAGCGGCGTGACGACCACCGGGCTGACCGGCGGCATCTCGCTGGCGAACCCGACCACGTCGGACTCGGAGGCGGTCAGCATCACGAACGACCCGACGCTCGGTTGGCTGGACCTGCCGAGCAACGACAGCGAGGCGCTGCCGGACTGCAACGCCGACGGCACCTGCAACCTGCTCGACATCCTGTTCGTGATCGACAACTCGGGCTCGATGGGCGAGGAGCAGAAGAACCTCGCCCAGAACTTCCCGTACCTGATCGAGAAGATCCGCGCGCTGACCGACAAGAAGGGCAACGCGGTCAACGCCGACGTCAACATCATGGTGACGACCAGCGACTTCGGCCACCCGCTGTGCACGCCCTACTACAAGCCGGACTACACGCCCGCCAAGGGCGCGCCGATCAACACCGCCTGCACCGACCGCATCGAGCGCTTCACCGGCGTCGGCCCCAACGCCCCGGTCATCCCCGAGGCCTGCACCGCCGGCTGTACGCCCGGCGCGGCCGCGACGCCCAACGGCCCCTACATCCACTTCAACCCGGATGATAGCAACGTCGTCGGCTTCGACGGCGTCGGCGACCCGGTCGCCGACGCGCTGGCCTGCATCGGCCCGCAAGGCATCGACGGCTGCGGCATGGAGGCCGACCTCGAGACGATGCTCCAGGCCCTCGACCCCGGCAAGTCCTGGAACCAGGGCGACACGCCGTTCCTGCGCACCGGCGCGGTCCTGGCGATCATCATGGTCACCGACGAGGAGGACTGCGCCACCAAGGACTACCGCTACTTCGACCCGGCCAACAAGAGCGACCCCGCGCTCAACCAGTACTGGGAGGACCTGCCGGGCATGCCCGGGGTCAAGGGCTCGCCGACCAGCGCGGTGTGCTGGAACGCCGGCACCGACTGCACCGACGCCAACGCCGACGGCATCTACGAGAGCTGCATGTCGGCCGACAACGGGGTGCTCCAGCCGATCAGCCGCTACGTCAACTACCTCAAGAAGGAGCTGGTCGAGAAGCGCAACAAGCAGGTCATCATGCTCGGCATCCTCGGCGTGCCGCCGGTGACCGACCACAATCCGCTGCCGCCGTTCGAGCCGACCGCGGGCGGGGTCAAGACCCTCGTGTACCGCGACTGGCTGCCCTCGGACATCCTGCCCGGCGACACCAAGACCGCCGCGGACAAGCAGTACGACTTCGGCATCGGGCCGGGCTGCTCGAACGCCGCGACCGGCCAGGCCGTGCCGCCGGTGCGCATCAAGGAGGTCTGCGAGAGCCTCAACGTGCCCGACGACCCGAACATGGGCGGCGACCAGGCCAAGCTGCGCTGCTGCATCGAGTCGATCTGCGACACGGACTTCTCGGCCGCGATCAACTGCCTCGCCGGCATCCTTCAGGAAGAGCTCACGCCCCAGGGCTGATGCTCGCGTCTCTGCGCGGGGCTGCGGCCCCGCGTCCGGCATCCGCACATCCGCTCATCCGCTCAGGCGGGTTTGCGGATGTTTCGCGACAGCGAGGCGACGACCGCGAGCAGCTCGAGCGGCTCGACGGGTTTGGCGACGTGATTGTTGAAGCCGGCGAGCAGCGCCCGGGTGCGGTCCTCGGTGCGTGCATAGGCCGTGAGCGCCACGGCGGCGACCTTGCCGCCCGACTCGGGGGGCAAGGTGCGCAGCCTGGCGATCAGCGAATAGCCGTCCTCGCCCGGCATGCCGATGTCGGAGAGCAGCAGGTCCGGAGGGCGGCTCGTGAACAGCCGCAGGGCCTCGGCGGCGGAGTCGGCGAGCACGACCTGCGCGCCGCACTGCTCGAGCAGCGCGCGCAGCATCTCGCGGGTGTCCACTTCATCGTCGACGACGAGCACGCGCAGGCCGTGGAGCTCGGGCGGGCAGGTGATGGCCTTCGAGTCGGTGCTCTGCGGCAGCGCCGGGGACGCGCTGGACGCATCGTCCTGGCCGAGGGGCAGGCGCACGGTGAAGCTCGCGCCGCGGCCCACGCCCTCGCTGCAGACGCTGACCGTGCCGCCGTGCAGCTCGACCAGCTGGCGAACGATCGAGAGGCCGAGGCCGAGCCCGCCGTGGGAGCGGGTGGTCGCCCCGTTGGCCTGGCGGAAGCGCTCGAACACGTGGGGCTGGAAGTCCGTGGCGATGCCGACCCCGGTGTCCGCGACGGTGATCTCGAGCGAGGCGTCCTGGCGCCCGACGAGCACCTGGATGCGGCCGCCCCGGGGCGTGAACTTCACCGCGTTGGAGAGCAGGTTCCACGCCACTTGTTGCAGCCGGTGGGCGTCGCCGATCACCATGTCGCCGGCGGTGAACGTGGAGCGCAGCTGGATGCCCTTCGCCTCGGCCGCCGGGCGCACCGTCTCGAGCGCCGCCTCGACGGTCGCCTGGATGTCGACGGCCTCGACCTCGAGCCGGAGCTTGCCCGCGAGGATGCTGCTCACGTCCAGCAGGTCCTCGATCAGCTGCGCCTGGGCCCGGGCGTTGCGCTCGATCGTCTCGACCGCCTGCTGGCGCTTCTCGGGCCCGAGGCTGCCGACGCGCAGCATCTGGGCCCAGCCCAAGATGGCGGTCAGCGGCGTCCTCAGCTCGTGGCTCACCGTCGCCAGGAACTCGTCGCGCAGGCGGGCGGCCTCCTCCGCGGTGAAGCGCGCCGCGCTCTCGAGCTCGAACAGCCGCGCGCGCTCCTGCTCGATACGCTTGCGCTCGCTGATGTCCTTGAACACGACCGCGACCTGGCGCAGCGCCGGCGCGCCGACGCGGCTGGCGTAGACGTCGAACCAGCGGCCCATCGCCGGCGCGTGGTTCTCGAAGCGCGCGGACACCCCGGTGGCGGCGACGCGCCCGTACAGCTGAAACCAGGACGCGTCGAGTCCGGGGACCAGCTCGCGGGCCGTCTTGCCGACCGCGTCGACGAGCCCGGTTTGGCCCTCGAAGGCGGCGTTGACCTCGATGAAGCGGTAATCGACGGCGTCGCCCTGCTCGTCGACGATGATCTGGATCAGGCAATAGCCGTCGTCGATGGATTCGAAGAGCGTCCGGTAGCGCTCCTCGGACGCGCGCAGGGCCGCCTCCGCGAGCTGGCGCAGGGCCTCCTGGTGCTTGACCGCGGTGACCTCGTGGCCCTGGGCGAGGATACCCGTCACCTCGCCCGCGGCGTCCCGGATCGGCTGATAGATGAGGTCGACGAAGGCCTCGATCGGCTCCGCGCCCGGCTCACGCTGCAACACCACCCGCAGGCCGTGGCCGACGAACGGCTCGCCCGACGTATACACGTGGTCGAGCAGCTCGAAGTAACCCTGGCCGGTGATCTCGGGCAGCGCCTCACGCAGGGGCTTGCCGAGGATGCTCCGGTGGCCGACCAGCTGGTAGTAGGATTCGTTGGCGAGCTCGAACACCCAGTCGCGCCCGCGCATGAAGCATACGAAGCCCGGCGCCTGCTCGAACATATCGAGCAGGTGCTTGCGCTCGGCCTCGAAGCCCTCCTGGCGGTCCGTGACGTAACGATTGACCGAATCGGCGGTCGCCGCGGATACGCAGTCCGAGAGGATGCGCAGCTCGCGAAGGCTGGGCGTCAGCTCGGCCGCCTCGAGCACCTCGAAGATGCAGTCGCGCAGCAGCCCGTACTCGCGGACCACGGCGTTGAGGTCGAAGCCGACGCGCAGCCGCTGGGCGCCGTGGGCGACCGCGGTGCGATTGATGGCGAGGGTGCGATTGGTCGGCTGATCACCCTCCCTGAGGGCCTTCCTCAGCGCCTCCAGGAAGTCCGGGAAGTGATCCACGAGCTCGCCGTGCGTCAGGTCGGCCGGGGCGAGCCTCGCCTGCACCCGCTTCGTGAAGCAGTCGAGCAGCGAGTCCTGCCGCGCCTCGAGGAAGTCGGCCAGGACAGTCATGCCGGCGCCTCATGCCCGGGGCGCACCCTGGTCTCCCGCAGTCGAGCATTCATGAAGCGTGCTCACGGTGAGTCAGCCCTGTGTGTAAGTAAAGGGCGCGTTCGCCGCCAAATGCCCGGCCTCCCCGTCCGGTGTGCAGCTTCGTGGCAATCCGTATGCTCGTCATGTTTGCCACGCTCGTGATGCTCGTCCCCGAGCCTCGCTCCGCACTATCACCGTGCGCCGAGCACCCGGACACATGTTCGCACTCACCTCGTCGTGGAAGCGACCGCCGCGGCGGACCGCGTGATACCGTCGGCGAGCGCGACGCCCCATGATTAGGCCGCTCCATCTCGAGGCTGTCGATCCACGAACGCCGGCGTCCCGGCTCGGACAGCTCGCGCGCGAATCGCCGGCGCTCGCGCTCGCGGTGGCACAAAACCCCGCGGCCACGCCGAAGCTGCTGGCCCGCCTCGCCCGCTCGCCGGACCCTGCGGTGCAGGAGGCCGTCTGTGCCCATCCCCGGACCCCGCCGGCCACCGTGTATCGACTCGCTGTGGTGATGCCCGGGGTCTTCGCGCGCACAGAGCTCGGCCAGACCCTGTATCGGGCCGGCCCGGGTGGGGCGCCGCGCACCTGGGTCGTGCGCCGGCTGCTGGCGAGCGACCCCGTGCCGCCGGCGTGGATCGAGG
>NZ_JACCSO010000358.1 GCF_013812955.1 Nannocystis sp.
GCTGCGACCCCGCCAGCCGCGACCCCGCCAGCCGTGAGCAAGCCCGGCGCGGCGAGCCCCCCGTCGGCCAAGCCCGGCGCTCCGGCCACGCCCCCGCCTGCGAGCAAGCCCGCCACGCCCACACAACCGGCCCCGAGCAAGCCCGCGACCGCGCCTCCGGCCGCCAAGCCAGCGACACCACCCGCGTCGCAAAAGCCCGGAACCGCGCGTCCGACCGGCTGAGCTCGCCCGCACGGGCACGTGACCCTGGAATCCGCTCCGGGCCGATCTCACCGAGATTCATCGCCGATCCGCGAGCATCTGACCGCGTGTCCTCGCCATAAAACCTCGCCAGAGGCCAGCCACGGCGCTTCTCCTCGATCTCCGAAAATTTCTGGTGCCCCTGTCAGATCTTTCGTGCGCCACCTCGCGTTGAGGCCCCCCGTGGTGACGAAGTGGAAGACCAGCGGCCTCTGTGGGGCTCGCCGCCCCCAGGCTGCCCGCTCGGTCAGCCCGGCCAGCCGCACCCGTTCGGGATCCGGCCTCCGCAGCCCCAGGGTCGAGCCAAGGTCACCAGCATCACCGATCTCACCGATCTCACCGTTCTCACCGATCTCGCCGAGCTCACCGGGGTCACCGGGGTCATTGGCTCGGGCCCGGCCGTCCGGCTCCGCGAACATCGACTCTCACAAGCTGTCACAAGCGTGGAACTTTGGCCTCGCTTCGCTGTATAACGCAGCGATGCTCCGTCTCCCTGCGCTCGCCCACGACTGCCTCGCGGCTGCTCGTCGTGTGTGTGTCGCGGGCACAGCCAGCGTACGCAGCCAGAGCCGAAGCCAGAGCCGAAGCCAGAGCCGAAGCCAGAGCAGCCTGCTTTCCGGGGGCCCCACGAGGGGCTTGGCACTGGCTGTGCTTTTCAGTAGCATGGCCCCCTCTCTCTCTGCCCATGCGCAGGCCCCCACTTCACCGGTCCCCGCTTCGACGTCCAGCACGGCCACGCCCGCGAAGGCGAAGGCCGTGAAGTCGAAGAGCGGCACCAGCACCAGCCGTGAGGGCACCAGCCGTGGGGGCACCCCCCGTGGGGGCAACAAGGTGATCTCGCTGGACGACGACTTTCTGGTGGAGGGCAAGCTCGAGAAGCCCAGCGCTTTTTACGTGCTGCGGCGCTCCTCCACCGACTACGACTGGGCTCGGCTCGACGCGGTCTTCACCCCGTTGGTGCTTGAATCTGTCCAGGATCCTTTGTTCTAATCACGGTTACCCTGGGGGTGGGCGCTCTCCGCGCGCGAAAGCTCCCATCCAACGTCGAGGCAGCAACAAAAACCACCCAATCCGGGACAACCTCCCGGACGAGACACGCGAGTTAAGGCGGGCTCACACACCCGCCCCCGAGGAGGATCAACGGCCATGGATGACTTTGCACAGTTCTATCAAGCGGGCGGCTTCTTCATGCACCCCATTGCCCTTTGCGCGGTGCTCGGGGCGGGCGTGATGATCGAGCGCTTCATCTTCCTGTTCTTCCGTTTCAACATCAACGGCGGGCAGTTCTTCAACCAGATCCAGAAGCTGGTGATGGCGAACAACATCGACCGCGCCATCAAGCTCTGCAACGCCGCCGACAAGGCCGCTCTTGCTCGCGTCATGAAGGCCGGCCTCACCCGCGCCAACAAGAGCGAGGCCGACATCGCCTCCGCCATCGAAGAGTCGATGCTCGAGGTGACCCCGGCGATCACCAAGCGCATCTCGATGATCGCCGCGATCGCCAACATCGCCACGCTGCTCGGTCTGCTCGGCACCATCTTCGGCATGATCGACGCCTTCGAGGCGGTCGCCACCGTCGCCGCCGACCAGCGCTCGCAGGCGCTGGCCAAGGGCATCGGCATCGCCATGAACACCACCGGCTTCGGCCTCGAAGTCGCCATCCCGCTGCTCGCCGCCCAGGTGTTCATCCAGGGCCTCGCCAAGAAGATCGCCGACGAAGTCGATCTGTACGCGGTCAAGCTCGAAAACCTCCTCGCCGCACGGGTGCGTCAGGGCTAAGACCCGCGCCCGCTGGGACCTGGCCTTCGGGTCAGCCCCGGCAGGTGAGAGTTCGACCCTGGACCCAAACGAAAGAAAGGAGGTGAAGAGATGGCCCGCAAGAAACGCGAAGAGGGTGAGATCGAGGCTAACCTGCTCCCCGTCATGAACATCATGTTCCTCTTGATTCCGGCGCTGCTGATGGCGATGGAATTCGCGAGTATGGCGAGCATCAATGTCTCCCCGCCGAAATTCTCCAGCCAACCCTCGGAGCCCAAGCCCGAGGACGAGAAGAAGGAGAAGCCGCTGAACCTCAAGGTGTTCATCATGGAGGACGGCTACCGCGTCTCCGCCGATGGCCAGCAAGAGGGCGCAGAGGCCGGCAAGGCGGCCGACTCGAAGGCTCCGACGATCCCGCTGGCGAAGGCCGGCTCGCCGCTGACCGACTACGATCGCTACGACTACAAGGCGCTCGAGGCGAAGGCCAAGGAGTACAAGAGCCTGTTCCCCACGGAGCAGATCGTGACCATCAGTGCCGAGGCCAAGATCCCGATGCAGGCCTTGATCTACACGATGGACGCCCTCACCGGGAGCACCTGTAAGCTCGGTAAGGTGCAAAAGGGCGAGGGCATCCCGGAGGACTGCTACTTCTGGCAGCCCGTCGTCGAAGGGGGGGCTGGCTGATGACACCCGATGAGGCAGCATTCCTCGCCAAGAAGAAAGAGAAGGCCGCGGTCCGCCGCGCCAAGCCCGAAGACAAGGGTGTGCTCGGCCTGACCTCACTGATGGACATCGTGTCCATCATCGTGGTCTACCTGCTGAAGAGCTACGCGTCGGACCCGGTCATCATCAGTCCGACCGCCGGCCAGAAGATCCCGCTGTCGACAGCAGACTCGTCGATCCAGGACGGCATCCCGATCTTCGTCACCCAGCGTGGCATCACCTTCGGCGACAAGAAGGTCGTCGCCATGACGGCGGAAGGGGACATCGAGGACTCGGCGGTCACCAACCACCTGATCGGACCGCTGTTCGATGCCATGGCCGAAGAAGTCGACAAGGCCAAGACCCTCGGCGAAAACATCGGCAAGCCCTGGGAAGGTCGCGCGATCCTCGTCGGCGACCAGGACCTCAAGTTCAGCGTTCTCGTCGATGTCATGTACACCGCCGGTCGCGCCGAATTCTCGCAGTACTCGTTCTGCATCATCCGTAAGGGCTGACGCGAGCGCCTCCCGTGTGAGAGGGTCCGGGGCTTCCCCCGGGCCCGCTCGCGTTTAAAAACCACGCACCAGCAAAGCTGTGCCCAGTACCTCGTGCGCAGAAGTCCGCCAACTGGCGTCCTGCCCACAAATCCACTATAACCGCTGAAAGTCGCAGCAAGTGGCCCGCTCCAAGATCAAGGTGCTGCGCATCGCCTCCATCACGGACGACCTCGTCTGTGATGAGCTGCATCAGAGCGCACCAGGGTCGGTGACCGCAGGTCGCGACATCGACAGCCAGCTGTTGGTGTTCGGGCCGACGATGCCGGGCAGCCACGTGCTGTTCGAGCTCGACAAGCAGGGCGGCTACACGCTGGTGCTGCCGCCGTGGTCGAGCGGCGTGCTCAAGCTGCGAGGCCGGGCGGTCCGCGTCGCCGACCTGTGGCGCAAGCAATCCAAGGACGGGCCGCTGCGCCTGGCCCTCGACCCGAGCGCGAGGGGCAAGCTGGTGCTCGGCGAGACGGCGCTGCTGTTTCAGTTCGCCCCGCCGGCCCCGGTGCCGCCCAAGGTCCCGTTCCCGGAGGAGTACCGGGCGCGGCCCTTCGCCGGGATGTCGCGCATCGAGCTGTCGACGCTGCTCTCGGGCGTGCTGCTGCTCGGGCCATGGTTTCTCTACGCCTCGAACTCGGCGGTCGACCCCTCCTTCCAGCACGAAGTGGACGAGCGGTTCCTGATCGTGATGGGCATCCCACCGAAGACGGAAGTGCTCGAGCCCGAGAAGGTCGAGGAAGACGAGCAGATCCTCGCGGTCGAGGACGAGGAGAAGAAGAAGAAGGAGAAGGAGCCCGAGATCGTCGACAAGGTGATCAGCCCCTCCAAGGCCTTCTCGAAGGAGGCGCTCAGCAAGGCCCGCGGCGTCGGTGTCGCCCGCGTGCTCGGCACCTACGGCGGACCCGGTGAGGGCACCGTCTGGGATGTCATCCAGAGCACCGAGAACAACCTCGGCGAGCTGTTCGCCGCCGGCATGACCCGGGTCGTCGACGCCGACGGCAACGAGGTCAGCGGCTTCGTGCCCGGCGGCCAGGGCATCAGCGCGCTGGGAGCGGCAGTCGGCACCAAGGGCTTCGATGTCAGCGCCGCCGGCCCCGAAGTCGCCGGCATCGACAAAAAAGAGCGCAAGATCTCCCTCAAGGGCGGACCTGCCGAGATCGATGGGGACGCCGACAAGAAGGCGGTCTCGGCGACCATCCGAAATCGCATGAGCGCCCTCCAGAGCTGCTACGACAAGGCCCTGCGGGCCGATGCGGGCCTCAATGGTAAGATCACCTACACGATCACCATCTCGGTGATGGGGACCGTGACCGGTGTTCAGGTCCTCGATGACTCCCTCCAGGATGAGGGCGTCAAAGGCTGCACCGTCGCCAAAATCAAGGGGTGGCGCTTCCCCACCACGCCCGGCGCCGAGGCCTCCTCTGACGTGACCTTTTCTGTGGTATTTTCGGGGCAATGACCGCTCCGTCGCCAGGGATCCTCGTCGCGTGGGCACTCGGTGCCGCGCTCGTGTCCAGCCCGGCAACGGGCGTCACCGCTGCTCCCACCGGTGCCCCCCCCGGTGCCTCCCCCCCAGCCAGTCCCAAAGGACAGGTGACCAGAGAGCGCTCCAGCAGCCCGCCCACCGCGGTGCTGGCGGCCCCCGCAGCAGTTGCACCGGCAAACACTTCCGGCGCGGACAACACGGACACCTCCGCGAAGGCCCCCGCGATGTCGGCGTCGCAGGCCCGTGGGGCGCTCGAGCGAGTCCTGACCGAGCTCGGTGAGCTGGCCGCACGGGCGCGCCAGAGCGGCGACATGGTCCGGATCGCCTGCGTGCAGGACAAGCAGGATCGCGCCAATGCGGTCGTGGAGGTCGCCACCGGCGATCTCGTGGTCGCTCAAGATGCGGCCGCCGACGCGCCTTCGCGCGCCTTCGCGGGCGAGAAGCTGGGCGAGGCGGCGCAGCAGCTGCAGGGCCTCGTCAGCAAGGCGCGCGCGTGCACTGGCAAAGAAGAGGCGAGCCGACCCGAGGGCAGCAACGACGTGAAGATCCCGCAGGTCGTATTGCCACAGGATCCGACCGGCCCGGTGACGCCCGGCGCACGCGGCCTGCCGCCGATCGACCCGCGCCCGCCTGTCGCAAGCCCGGTACTGTGACATCGATGCCGTGAGCCCTCCACCTCGGCGGGGGATCCACGAATGCGTCACTTTCCTCGCGCTGCGGCCGAGTTTCGGTAGGCTGTAAGCCTCCCTCGTCCCTTGCGCAGGTTTACGCAGTTCGCCCCGCGACGGGCCATCGGCGGCCACACCCTGGTCGCGGCTGCGGCGATCGCTGCGGGCCTCACCACGGCGTCCGTGCGCGCCGGGCCTGGCACCCTCTCGACCGCGGGCACCGGCATCCCGCGCGTGGAGGACGGCGACGGCATCAAGGTCGGCTCGCGCTCGCTGCTCCACCCCGGCTTCGCCCTGATGCTCGGCGGCGACAACAACGTGTTCTGGAACCGCAAGCAGGACGTCGGCGGAGTGCGGCCCGCCGCGATCGTCCTGCCGGTCATCTGGCTCGGCATCGGCAATCGCGAGGTGCGCGACAACACCCTGCAGACCCCGCCCGAGGCCAGCGACCGCAAGGTCGACTACAACCTGCGCCTCACCGCCGGCTATCGGGCCTACCTGGCCGGCGCTGAGGACATCCGCAAGCTCCCGCGCTTTAGCATCGACCTCAACGCCTTCGTACTGATCCTCCCGGGCCGGCGCTTCAGCGTCGCCTTCACCGAATTCTTCTCCCGCGTCGGCGACCCCCGCAACTACGACGCGGGCATCGGCTTCAACTACAACCGCGTCGACCACCGCGGCTCGCTCGGCCTGATCTTTCGCCCCGGCGGCGGCCGCCTCAGCATCTCCGCGGCCTACCTCAACGAGGTCCTCTTCTACGAGGCCGCGGACATCGCCAGCGGCGACCGGCTCGTGCAGGGCGTGGCGACCGAGCTCAAGTGGCGGCTCCTGCCGCGCTCCTCGCTGGTCGCCAGCTACAGCATGGCCAACGGCTACTACCTGAGCTGCGACGCGGAGACCGACCTCGACTGCAACGAGGACAACAACGCCCACCGGGTGATGGGCGGCTTTCGCGGGCAGATCGGCGCGCGCTGGACCCTCGACGCGCTGGCCGGCTACGGCGCGGGCATCTACTACGACGACGAGAACGGCCCCAACTTTCGCAGCTTCATCGGCACCGCCCGCATCGCCTACTACCCGACCCTGCGCACGCAGGTGTTCGCGCAGGTCGACCGGACCTACAGCGACTCGCTGTACGGCAACTACTTCGTCGACGCCGGCGGCCGGATCGGCGCGCTGCACATCTGGCGCTGGAAGATGTTCACCGAGGTCGGCTTCTCGGCGATCGCGCGCAAGTATGCGGGCCTGCCGATCCCCGGCAAGGAGTCGCGGGTCCAGAGCTACCTCAACGCCCCGGGCTTCGTCCGCAAGGACACGATCCTCAGCCTCAGCGCGCGCGTCGAGCAGCCCTTCGGTCGCTACTTCGTGCTCGGCGCGCGCTACGATCTGGTGCTCGACCGCACCGACTTCGTCGCCCGCTACGCCGGGGGTTTGGTCGACGTCGGCGGCTTCACCAAGCACATCGCCATGCTCGTCGGCGCGGTCCGCTTCTGACAGGCTGTGCTCATGCCTCGCCCCGTCTCCCGCTCGCTGTGCGCCTCGCTGGCCGGCCCGGGTCTCTGGCTAGGTTCCTTGGCCTGCACCCCGGTGATCCCGCCGGCGCCCCCGGAGTCGGCCCGCGCCGCGGCCAGCGCGGCGGTCCGCCCCGGCGACGTCCTGGAGATCCGCGTGTTCGACGAGGAGCGCTTCGGCGGCGACTATCACGTCGGCGACGACGGGGCGATCGACTTCCCGATGGTCCGCAGCCTCGACGTCACCGGCAGGACCAAGGACGAGGTCGCTCGCCTGCTCGAGCAGCGGCTCGCCGACGGCTTCCTCAACAACCCCCAGGTGTCGGTCCAGGTCAAGCAGCGCGGCAACCGTGAGGTCAGCGTGCTCGGCCAGGTCACCAGGGCCGGCTCGCTCGACTACCGCGACGGCCTGACGGTGGTGCAGGCGGTCTCGCTCGCGGGCGGTCTCGGGGCGTTCGCGGCGCCCGCCCGGGTCAAGGTCACCCGGCGCACCGGCGTCGGCGACGAGACCGTGACCTTCGAGGTATCGCTGCCGGCGATCGTCAACGGCAAGGCGGAGGACCTGGTGCTGCGCCCCGGCGACATCGTATTCGTGCCCGAGTCGAGGATCTGACATGTCCCAGCTTTCACCCGCCGCTCTGGTCCGCAAGGCGCTCGTCGAGCGCGTCACCCAGGAGACCCAGATCTCCGTGCAACTGACGCTGCCCGGCGACGTGCCGCCCCCACGCCCGCGCATCGACACGCCGGTGCCCTTCCTCTCGCACATGCTCGACGCCCTGGCCCGCCACGGCGCGCTCGGCCTCGAGGTCCAGGCGCGCGGCGACACGGCGATCGACGACCACCACACCGTCGAGGACATCGGCCTCGTGCTCGGCAGCGCGATCGACCAGGCGCTCGGACCCCGCGCCGGCATCGTGCGCTTCGGCCACTTCTCGCTGTGCATGGACGAGACCCTCGTCGACTGCGCGCTCGACCTCGGCGGTCGCCCCTACCTGGTCTTCGATCTCCCGGCGATCGCCGGGCGCCGGGTCGGCAGCTTCGACTGCGACCTCGTGCGTGAGTTCTTTCAGGCGCTCGTCGTGCAGGCGCGCATGAACCTGCATCTGCACCTGCGCGCCGGGGGGAACGCGCATCATGTCATCGAGGCCGCGTTCAAGGGCTTCGCGCGGGCGCTGCGGGCCGCTTGCGCGGCGGATCCGCTGATGGGCGGCGCGGTGCCCTCGACCAAGGGCAACCTGGTCTAACGACCTGGTTTTGGGGCCGGGCTGGGCCCGGTGCGGAGGTCCTGGAGGCCGGCCCGCGAAGCCTGATATAACCCCGGCGATGTCCGACGCTCCGAGCAAGCCTCGCCCCTCCGACGACCCGCGCGTCGCCCTCGAGCGCCGCGAGCAGCTGGCCTTCTCCTACGCCGGTCCGGGCCAGCTGGGCGCGGGCGAGGAGGGGGTGGCCGCGGCCGAGGCCAAGGCGAAGGCCGCGATCGGCAAGCTGCATGAGGCGGGCCGGCACACCGCGCGCGAGCGCATCGACCTGCTGCTCGACGCGGGCAGCTTCGTCGAGCTCGACCGCTTCGTGACCCATCAATGTCCGGACTTCGACATGCCGGGCAAGAAGGTCTACGGCGACGGCGTGGTGACCGGGCACGGCACGGTCGACGGGCGGCCGGTGTTCGTGTTCGCGCAGCAGGCCCCGGTGTTCGGCGGCAGCCTCGGCTGGGCGCACGCGCAGAAGATCTGCAAGGTGATGGACATGGCGACCACGATCGGCGCGCCGGTCATCGGTCTCAACGACAGCGGCGGCGCCCGCATCCAGGAGGGCGTCGCCTCGCTCGCCGGCTACGCGGAGATCTTCAAGCGCAACGTGCTCGCCTCCGGCGTGGTCCCCCAGCTGTCCCTCATCCTCGGCCCCTGCGCCGGCGGAGCCGTGTACTCGCCCGCGCTCACCGACCTGGTGCTGATGGTCGAGCACAGCTCGTACATGTTCATCACCGGGCCCGATGTCATCAAGACCGTCACCCACGAGGAGGTCACGAAGGAGGCCCTCGGCGGCGCCGCGACCCACAACGAGAAGAGCGGCGTGGCCCACTACGCCTGCCCCTCCGAGCCGGCCGTGATGGCCGTCGCTCGCGAGCTGCTCGGCTTCTTGCCCTCCAACAACATGGAGGACCCGCCGCGTCGCCCCACCGCCGACGACCCGCAGCGCCTGTGCCCCGAGCTCGAGGCCTTCGTGCCGGTCGACAGCGCGCGGCCCTACGACATCCGCAACATCATCCGCGCGGTCGCCGACGACGGCCACTTCCTCGAGGTGCAGGAGCACTTCGCCCGCAACATCGTCATCGGCTTCGTGCGCATCGACGGCCAGAGCATCGGCGTGGTCGCCAACCAGCCGCTGGTGCTCGCGGGTTGTCTCGACATCAACGCCTCGGTGAAGGCGGCCAGGTTCGTGCGCATGTGCGACGCCTTCAACGTCCCGCTGTGGACGCTGGTCGACGTGCCGGGCTTCCTGCCGGGCACGGACCAGGAGTTCGGCGGCATCATCCGTCACGGGGCGAAGCTGCTCTATGCCTTCGTCGAGGCGACGGTGCCGAAGGTCACCCTGGTCACCCGCAAGGCCTACGGCGGCGCCTACGACGTGATGGCGAGCAAGCACATCCGCGCCGACGTCAACCTGGCCTACCCGAGCGCGGAGATCGCCGTGATGGGGGCGGAGGGCGCGGTCAACATCATCTATCGCCGCGAGCTCGCCGAGGCCGCCGACACTGCGGCCCTGCGCGCGGAGCTGCTGGCCAACTACCGCGGCCTGTTCGCCAATCCCTATAAAGCCGCCGAGCTCGGCTTCATCGACCAGGTCATCGCCCCGGAGGAGACCCGCCGACATGTCGCCCGCAGCTTCGCGCTGCTGCGCAACAAGCGACAGGAGAACCCGCGCAAGAAGCATGGCAATATCCCGCTGTGATGCTCTTGATGAGAAGGCCCCTGCTGCTCGGCGCGCTGCTGCTCGCGGCCTGCGGGCACGCGGAGCCCAATCCGCGGACCCTGCACTACGTCGGCAAGGACCTGGTGGCGACGCCGCCCGCGGACTACCGGGCCTACGGGGCCTACGCGCAGGCTCAGCTGGCGCTGGGCAGTGATCCGCCGGATCTGGTCACCGCGCTCGAGCAGCTGCGACTCGCCACCGATTTTGATCACCACGACGCCCACCTGTGGACCGTGCGCGGCCAGGTCGAGCTGCAGCTCGGTGAGCTGAACTCGGCGCGTCGCTCGAGCGCGCGCGCGCTGGCACTTCGGCCCGAGTACGTGCCGGCGCAGGCGCTGGCGGCCCAGGTGCAACAACAGCAGCAGCCCGGCGGCGGTCCGCCGCAAGTGGTCCAGCGCCGGCCCTGAAGGGCGGGCGGCAGTAACCGGACCCGCGGCGGATCTTCAGAGGTAGGTCGCCAGATAGACGACCAGGCAGTACCAGGGGGTGCCGGCGAGGATGATGGCGCGCCGGGTGCGACGCAGGTCGCGGCGGGTGCCGCCGGCGATCAGGGCCGCGACGGACACGCACCAGGCGCCGGCAGCGACGACGACGGCGAGGGCGAAGGAGCGGAGGATGAACGGGGCGAGCGCCGGGATGAAGATGCCGGCCGCGGCGACGCCGGTCAGCAGCACCGGGACCCACGCGATCGTGGCGGCCGGGACCGAGAGCCACCGCCGCGACTGGTCGCTCGGCCGCCGCAGGTGACTGAGCACCCACGTCAGCAGGAACACCAGCCCGCACAGCAGCGCCAGGGCGACCCCGCCGAGGGCGATGAACTCGACGATGCGGCGCAGGATCTCGCGCAGTCGGTCGAGGTCGAGGGCCGAGAGCCCCGCGATCGTCGCGGGGATCTGAACCAACAGGAAGGTGGTAACAAGCGCGGGGAGACAGCGCATCGACGGCGAGTGTAGCACCGACGGTCGATCCGCAAGCACGCCGGTCTGTCGGCGATCCCTCCGGCGATCCTGCCGGTCGTCCTGCCGGCGCCCGGGCTGGTCGTTCTCGCCAGCGGGCCCCCTTGCCAAGTCCGCCCGGCCTGGGGTACACACTGCGGCCCACGCGGGTGTAGCTCAGCTGGATAGAGCGTTGGCCTCCGAAGCCAAAGGCCGCAGGTTCGAACCCCGCCACCCGCACTCGAAGAAGACCAAGAACGCCGCCCAAAAAGGCGGCGTTCCTGCTCCTTCTTCCTGACTTCCTGGCCATCGTCATGGCGATCGGCCGGACTGTGCGGGGCGCTCGCCGCCGCACAGGTCCGTGAGCGGACTCAGCCCTTGCCCGCTGGTTTGCCCGCCGGCTTTCCTTCTTCCTTGGCCCAGGAGTCACGCAGGGAGATCGTGCGATTGACGACCAGCAGGTCCTTGCTCGAGTCCGGGTCGACGCAGAAGTAGGCGAGGCGCTCGAACTGCACGCGGGTGCCGGGGGCGGCGCCGGCCAGGCTCGGCTCGACGAAGGCGCCGCGCACGACCTGGAGCGCCTGCGGGTTCATGTTGTCGATGAAGTGGCCGCCCTCGGGCACGTCGCCGGGGTTCTCTTTGAGGAACAGGCGGTCGTAGAGCCGGGCCTCGATCGGCAGGGCATGCGCGGCCGACAGCCAGTGGATCGTGCCCTTGACCTTGCGGCCCGGGGCCGAGCCGCCGCGGGTCTCCATGTCGAGGGTGCAGCGCAGCAGGGCCAGCTCGCCGGCGGCGTCCTTGACCACCTCTTCGCACTTGATGATGCCGACGTGGCGCAGCCGCACCTCGGTGCCGGGGCTCAGGCGATGCCAGCCCTTGACCATGACCTCCTTGAAGTCCTCGCGCTCGATGTACAGCTCGCGGCCGAGCGGGACCTTGCGGGCGCCGCGGCTGGCGTCGTCGGCGAAGTAGGGCGCCTCGATCCACTCGACCTGTCCCTCGGGCCAGTTGGTCAGCACCAGCTTCAGCGGGTCGAGCACGCCCATGACCCGCGGGCTGGTCGCGTTCAGGTGCTCGCGCACCGCGTGCTCGAGCAGGCTGATGTCGATGGTGCTGTTGTGCTTGGAGACGCCGACACGCTCGCAGACGCCGCGGATCGCCTCGGCGGTGTAACCGCGGCGGCGCATGCCGCTGAGCGTCGGCATGCGCGGGTCGTCCCAGCCGTCGACGACCCGCTGCTGGACCAGCTGCAGCAGGCGGCGCTTGCTCAGCAGGATGTAGGTGAAGTTCAGCTTGGCGAACTCGATCTGGCGCGGCTTGCTCGGCACCGAGACGTTGTCGACGCACCAGTCGTAGAGCGGGCGGTGGTCCTCGAACTCGAGGGTGCACAGCGAGTGGGTGATGCCCTCGATCGCGTCCGAGAGCGAATGCGCGAAGTCGTACATCGGGTAAATGCACCACTTGTCGCCGGTGCGATGATGCGTCGCCTTCTTGATGCGGTAGATCGGCGGGTCGCGCATGTTGATGTTGCTCGACGCCATGTCGATCTTGGCGCGCAGCACATGGGCGCCGTCGGCGAACTCGCCGGCGCGCATGCGGGCGAACAGGTCGAGGTTCTCCTCGACGCTGCGATTGCGGTACGGGCTGTCGGTGCCGGGCTTATAAAAATTGCCGCGGTACTCCTTGATCTCGTCGGCGCTGAGGCTGCACACGTAGGCCTTGCCGGCCTCGATCAGCTCGACGGCGTGGCCGTGCAGGCGCTCGAAGTAGTCGCTGGCGAAGTAGAGGTGCTCGCCCCAGTCGAAGCCGAGCCAGCGCACGTCGGCCTGGATCGACTGCACGTACTCGAGCTCCTCGGTGGCCGGGTTGGTGTCGTCGAAGCGCAGGTGGCAGCGCCCGCCGAACTCCTGCGCGCTGCCGAAGTTGAGGCAGATCGACTTGGCGTGGCCGATGTGCAGGTAGCCGTTGGGCTCCGGCGGGAAGCGGGTGACGACCCGGCCGTCGTGCTTGCCGGTCTGCTGGTCCGCGACGATGATCTCACGGACGAAGTTCGGCGGGGTGTCGGTGGCAGCGTCGGGCGCGGTCGTCATGCGGGCAGATCCGTACTCCACGCGCGCGATGGGGTCAATGACGGCCGCAGGCGGGCTTTAATGAGGCCGTGGCGCGGGCTGCGGAGGCATGGCGCGGCCTCGGAGGCCCGTGGCGGGGCCTGCGGAAAAGTTGCCGGCGCGCGGCGCCCGTGCCAGCGTCGGCGCGTGACCGATGCGCCCGCAACCACCGCTGCGACCCGAAGCGCCCGGGCGTGGGGGTGGCTCGGCGAACACGCCTACCTGGTGCTCGCCGCCGCCGCCGCGCTGGTATTGTCCCGCACGGTCGAGTTCTCGCCGCCGCCGCTGGTGCGCGCCGACCCGATGGCCCACGGCGGAGCGCTCGGCGGCCTGCCGGTGCAGGAGTTCTCCGACGAGCTGCGCAGCCCGCAGGTGGTGCAGCTGAAGGTGACGCTGCGCCGCTACGACGACCGGGACCTGGCGATCGGGCTCGACAGTCACGCGCTCGACGATCAGGGCGAGCTGTTGTCGCAGCCGGTCGTGACGACGCCGCTCGGGACCGGCGCGGCGATCGAGCAGACGGTGCGACTCGAGCGCGGGGCCCTCGAGCTCGACCTCCGCATCTTCGCCACGCCGCGCCTGGCGAGCGCGCACGGCCAGGCCGAGCCGATCACGCGCCTCGAGCACGAGATCTCGATCCACAGCCGGCGCGAGGGCTGGACGGGCAGCAAACGGCGCGTGCACATCGACACCGGCGGCAGCCTCGACGATGTCGAGGCCCACGGCCATCGCCTGGTGTTCTCGGTCGACGAGCACCTGTTCAGCCTCGACCTCGAGCTGCACCGCCCGCTCGGCGCGGTATAATCGCGGCTCGTGCTGCCCGCGGCATTTTTAATAATAATCCTCAAGGGGACGGTCTCGCTCGCGCTGGCCGTCGCGCCGGCCGTGCCGCCGGCCCCGACCGGGCGCAATGCTGCGGGTTATGCGACGCCCGAGGCGGCCGCGCCGGCGCCCGCACCAGAGGCCGCCGAGGTCATGGGTCCCGAGGCGTCCGAGAGCGGCGAGGTTGTGGGTCCCGAGGTTGTGAGTCCCGAGGTTGTGAGTCCCGAAGTGCCGGCGCCGGTGGTGCATCCCGGGGCGGCGCCGATTCCGATGTCAGGACCGGGCGTCGAGCCCGGGCCGACGCCGGCGCACCTGCGTCCAGCGCCGCCGCGCCATGATGGTCGTGGGCTGCTGATCGCGGCGGGTGTGATGGGCGTGATCAACATCGGCCTCGCGGCGGCGCGGCTCGGCCTCTCGCTCGGCGAGTCGACGGCCGGACGTGAGCGAGCCCGGCTGATCCTCACCGCGGGCGTGATGCCGGTCGACCTCGTCGCGGGCATCGGCCTCGCCGCCGCCGGTGGCCACTTTCGCGGGCGCATCGACGGCTATCGCACCGCCTACGACCTCGAGCCGAAGCTGCGCGCCAGCGCCTTCACCAGCAGTGGCGCCATCCTGCTGGTGATGGGCGCCGTCGCCTGGGCCTCGGCCTGGACCCCGTGGCACGGCGACCCCTCGCTCGACGCGCGCGGCGGCGGCTCGCTCGTGGTCGAGTCGGTCGGCAGCCTGCTGCTGATGGGCGGCTCCGGGCTGCTGGCCTATGGCGTGTCGTGGAAGCGGCACGCCGCGCGATATGGCCGCACGGTCCCGATCGCGCTGCGCCCGTCGTTCGCGCCAGGCTTCGCGGGCCTGGCCCTCGGCGGCCGCTTTTAGCGATATCTATACAGTTCACGGGCAAGCCCCGTCCGGGGAGTCGCAGGGTCCACCGGCTCACTCGTCGGGCGCGCGGGCGGCGAGCAGCTCGCGGAGCTCGAGCTTGAGCCGCTCGAAGCGCTTGCGCAGCGCCGCGGCTCGGCGCTCGATCGCCGCTGGTTCGGCGGGGTCCGCGAGCACCTCGGCGATGTCACGCCAGGCCATGCGGCGATCGACGCGGAGGATCAGCAGGGAGCGATCGTCGGGGTCGAGCCGCTCACGCAGCGCGCTCAGGCGCGACCGGGTCTCGGTGCGCATGTACTCGGCGGTCGCGGTCCGGGCCCGGGCGGCGATCGCCTCCAGCTCCGGCGCCTGCGACAGCGCGACGTGCGGACCGTGCCGCCCGGGCGCCTTGCCCTGCTGCCGCTGCAGGGCGTTGCGCGCGATCACATAGCTCCAGGTGCGCAGGCTCGACTGCCAGCGAAACCCGGCGAGCCCGCGCCACAGGTCCTCGCAGAACTGCGCGAACGCGTCGTGGGCGTCGGCCTCGTTGCGGCTCATCGCCAGCAGGTAGCCGAGGATCTGCGGCCCGTAGCCCTGCACCGCGCAGGTCGTCGCGGCCGTGTGCTCGCCGCGCTCGAGGCATGCGCGCACCGAAGCCTCGATCTCGATCTCGCGGGCCGCGCGGGCTGGATTCGCGTTTTCGACCACGTAGCGGCGAGTATACGAGAGATTGCCCGTGCCATACTCGTGGCCGGCATGAGCTCGCAGGACTCGACGCCAGGCGCGGATTCGTTCAGCGATCTCGCGGGCACGACCGCCGACTTGCTGGCGCAGCTCGGCCACGCCCCGTCGGTCGCGCTCGACGGCGCCGACGGCCCGCCGCCAGCGCTCGCGCCGGGCACGAGGATCGGCGACACCTTCGAGATCGTCGAGCGGCTCGGCGCCGGCGGCATGGCGGTCGTCTACCTCGCCCGCGATCGCCAGCTCGGGCGCCCGGTGGCGATCAAGCTCCAGCGCCGGCCGACGGATCCGCGCGGGCTGTCACGGGCGCTGCGCGAGGCGATGGCGATGGCCCGCATGTCGCACCCGAACGTGCTCACCGTCCACGAGATCGGCGAGCTCGGTCCGCGCATGTACATTGTCACCGAGCACGTCGACGGCTGGAACGCCCGCGACTGGGTGGCGACGCAGCGGCCCGGACCGGCGGCGATCCTCGACCTGTACCTTCGGGCAGGTGAAGGTCTGGCCGCCGCGCACGCGGTCGGCATCGTCCACCGCGACTTCAAGCCCGACAACGTGCTCGTCGGTCGCAACGGACGCGTGCGCGTCGCCGACTTCGGGATCGCCCGAATCGAGCGCGACGACAGCAGCGATCCCGGCGCGGACGAGCAGCCAGCGGCGCCGGGCCAGCGCGTCACCGCCGAGGGCGCCATCTCCGGCACTCTGGCCTACATGCCGCCGGAGCAGCGCGCCGGACGGCCAGTGGACCCCCGCGCCGATCAGTTCGCGTTCTGCGTCGCGTTGTATGAGGCGCTGACCGGGCGGCTCCCGGACGCGCAGCCCGCTCGCCTGCCGGCGTGGCTCGACCGCGTGCTCCGCCGCGGCCGCGATGACGACCCTGAGCGGCGCTTCCCGTCGATGACCGCGCTGCTCGCCGCGCTGCGCCGCGACGCCCGAGCCGCCCGCAACCGCCGCCTCGCCC
>NZ_JACCSO010000414.1 GCF_013812955.1 Nannocystis sp.
ATCCGGGGCTGCAGGCCGTCTTTCCGGCGCTACGCGTGATTCCGCGCAGCCGGTCAGGCGGCCGTGAATCGGCCCCCCACGCTCGTCGTCTGTTGCCCCCGCGTGGGTGAACCCACAGGAGCCCGTCATGCCTGCTTTTACGATCTGCGCCTTCTCCCTCGGTCTGTTTTGCGCCGCCTCCCTCGACCTGTCCGCCGCGCCAGGGCCGACGGCGGGCAGCGACAAGGCAGCGCCTATCGATGTCGCGACCGGCGAGAAGACCTCGGCCTCCGCGGTGCTCGCGTCGGTGCAGTCCTTCTACGACGGCACCGTCGACCTCACCGGCGACTTCCGCCAGACCTACGTGCATCAGGTCTACGGCACCCGCACCGTCAGCCAGGGCGTGCTGCGCCTGCGCAAGCCGGGCATGATGGTGTGGGACTACAACAACGCGGCCGACCCCGATTTTTACGTCGACGGCCAGAAGCTGTGGGTGGTCGAGCACGACACGCGCCAGGTCGTCAGCCAGAAGGTCGAGGGCAACTCGAGCCTGTCCGGGGCGATGAAGTTCCTGTTCGGCGGCCAGAAGCTGATCAAGGACTTCAAGGTGCGCATGGCCCCGGAGAAGCCGGCGAAGGCCTACGCGATGCCCGGACACAAGGTCATCGAGCTCAAGCCCAAGGAGCAAAACCCGCACTACAAGACCTTGCTGCTGGTGGTCGACGAGCAGACGGGGCGGGTGGACGCCTTCGTGGTCCGCAGCCAGGACAACAGCACCAACCACTTCGTGCTGACCGACGTGACGACCAACAAGGGCCTGGAGGCCAAGGACTTCAAGTACAAGGTCCCCAAGGGCTACGTCGAGACCAAGCAGTGACCTGAGCTCCGCGCCTGCGGATAGCTCCCCCGGGCCCGGCCCACCGAGAGGTGGCCGGGCCTGATCGCGAGCGGAGCCGGATGAGGTCACCGGACGCGGGAGTGAGCGGACGACCGCAGGGATGTCGGCAGTGTTCGCGGCCTCGCGCGTGTGAGGGCGGCCATGATCGGTGAGTTGCGGGCCGAGGCGGGGGCCTGGTACCGTGCCGCGCCTGCGAGCGCCGTGAACGGCGCCCAATTTAGGGAGATCCAATGCTTCGACCGACGTTTTCCTTGAGCCTGATGATCCTGCTGACCGCGACCACGCTGGCGGCCTGTCCCGCTGACAAGAACGAGACCGAGAGCGACGCCGGCACGGCCAATCCCGCCACGACCGGGACGGACGCGACGGACGCGACGGCCGCGACGGCCGTGACCGACGCGACCGACGCGACGGTTGCCGGCACCATGGGTGGGACGATGGGCACGGACACGGCGACCGACACGGCGACCGACACGACCCCGACGACCACCATGGTCGGCGGCGAGACGGCGGCCGACGGCGAGGCCTGCAGCCAGAACGGCGACTGCATGTCGCTCGGTTGCCTGAAGCTGCGCGACGCCGCCGACGGCGAGTGTGTGGCGGCGCCGGCGAACATGGCGACGCGCATCGCCGGCACGGTGCTCGACTTCGCGACCGCTGCGCCGATCCCCAGCGTCGAGCTGCGCGTGATCGGGGCCCTGAGCGCGCTCGGTGACCCGGCCAACGCGACGCCGGTCGCCAAGGGCGACGCGGACGCCAACGGCGTCGTCGACTTCGTCAGCCCCGAGGCCCTCAAGGAGGGCATCGGCATCGTCGGCATCATCACCGGCGGCCTCTACTACACCACCGCGACCGGTCTCGCCTCGCCGGTGGCCGGCAAGTACGGGCCGATGAACGGCATCCGTGACATCTGGGCGGTGCCCTCGGCCAAGCTGACCGAGTGGAGCACCCTCCTGGCCCTCGACGCGGAGGTGATGCCGTTCCTGCCGCTCGGTGACAACGGCGGCGTGGTCGGCCTGGTCCGCAACGCGGCAGACAGCGCGCCGATGCCCGGCGCGAAGGTGCTGCCGGTCGACGCCGCCAGCAAGTCGTTCATCCGTTACCTGTCGGACGACGGTCTGAGCTTCAACAGCAACGCGACCGGCACCAGCGGCATCTTCGTGCTGGTGAACCCGGGTCTCGCGGAGAAGTTCACGGTCGAGGGCAGCCCGGACATCACGGGGTCGGCTGGCAGCGCCAAGGGTGCGGTCTTCGTGATGATCCTCGGCGTGCCGTGATCTGAGGCCGCGGACCCCGAGGTCGCGGGCTCCGAGCTCGCATCTCGGGCCTGGCATGGCCTGGCATGGACGGTGACCGCGGTTCGCGGCCACCGTCTTTGTTTTGGTTCACACGTAGTCGTTGCTGGCGGGATCCCAGCGCTTCCAGGCGCCGTTGATCTCCTTCAGCAGGTCGGGCTTTCCGGCCTCGACCTTGAAGCGCACCGTCGTGAACTTGCTGGCCAGGTCGGCGGAGGCCGTGAGGTCCATGAAGGCGTTGGCCTCCTCGATCGCGTGGTAGGTGGTCACCATCTCGGCGCCGTCGAGCTCGACGGTGGCGAAGCCGTTGCGCGCCGAGTCGGCGTGGGCCAGGTGGCGGTTGGTGCCGGTGCCGCGAAACAGCTGGTCGATGTTGCCGGCGAGGTCCGAGGCGCCGGGCGTCGCGCTGAGGGTCGGGTCGGCGGCGACCTGGAGGACCAGCTGGGTGGTGAAGGTGCCCGAGCTGATGCCGCTGGTGACGAACTCGACGATGTGCTTGCTCGGGTCCGCGTTCATGCCGGGGACGCCGGCGTAGAAGGCGTGGATGTCACCGGTGAGGGCGACGACGTTCGTCAGCTGGCTGAGTTCGCCGAGGATCTGGTCCCGGCGGTCGCGCATGCCGTCCCACTGGTCGGCGTTCATGTAGAACTTCTGGTTGAACGGGGCGATCGGGAAGTTGGTGAGGTCGATGACGAGCGGCACCAGGCAGTACTCGTTGCCCCACACCTTCCAGGTCTCGCCGGCGCCCTTCATGGTGTCCAGGAACCACTTCTGCTGCTCGGCGCCCATGGCGTCCTGGGTGGTCCCGCCGGACTTCTTGTAGTTGATGGTGGCCCACAGGTCGAAGGTGTCCTTGATCACCAGGTAGCGGGAGCCGATCGACGCGTAGTTGCCGAGCTTGCCGAGGTGGCGGTAGGAGAGGCCGCGCTCGAGGGTCATCAGATCGACCTCGGAGATCTCGGCGACGCCGGGGTTGTCGAGGCTGGCGATCAGCTTGTTGACGTGGATGGCGTCGAGGTTGCCGGTGATGTCGGCGGGGTCGAGGTCGAGCTGGCTGGCGGCGCCGGCCAGCACGGCCTTGTAGACGCCGGCCGCGTAGGTCTCGACGTTGATGTAGCCGCTGGCGGCCGCGGGCAGCTCGCCGAGCTCGGCCATCAGCTCGGCCTGGGTGAGCACGACGGTGCCGGGGAACGCCTGCTCGGGGATCAGGTGGTCGCTGCGATGGCTGCGGAGGTCGGTCATCACCAGGCGCATGTGCTTGCCGAAGGTGAAGTCGCGGTAGATCTCGATGTCGCCGGGGAACGGCTGCTCGGGGTCGTACTCGAAGTCCTCGGTCTGGAAGTCGACCGGCATGTACTCGAACCAGGCCTGGTTGGCGCGGCGGCGGCGGTCGGGGTCGGTCTCGTCCTTGCGGCCGTCGAAGTAGGTCGCGTTCGCGCCGTGGGCGTCGTCCGTGAACTCGTGGTCGTCCCAGATGCAGATCATCGGCACGGTCTCATGGATCTTGCGCAGCGAGGGGTCGGAGCGGTAGGTGCGGTACAGCTCGCGGTAGTTACTGAGGCTGCTGGCCGCGTAGTACTGCTTCGGAGTGCCGAGGTTGAAGCCGATCGCGCCGGCCTTGTCGCTGAAGGTCGAGACCCGGCCCGAGGTCTGCTGGAAGCTCGGGTCGCCGGTCGTCTCGTAGATGTAGTCGCCGAGGTGAATGATGAAGTCGAGCTCCATCGTCGCCATGTGCGCGTAGCTGTTGTAGTAGCGGCCGTTGAAGTCCTGACACGACGCGAAGGCGAAGCGCAGCTTGGCGTCGCTGTCGGCGGCCGGCGCCGTCTTGGTGCGACCGACCGGGCTCACGTAGCGGCCGGCGGCGCGGGTGTGGATGAAGCGGTAGTAGTAGGTCGTCGCTGGCGTGAGGCCGCGGACCTTGGCCTTCGCGCAGCGGTCGAACAGCGCCATCGCCGGCACCAGCGTGCGCAGCTCGCCCTCGAGCTCGACGAGGCTGGTGAACTCGGCGTCGGTGGCGAGCTCCAGCGCGAGCTCGGCGTCGTCCTCGGCGAGCTCGGGGTCCTCGACGCGGGTCCAGAGGATGACGCTCTCGGCGCGCGGGTCTCCGGAGGCGACGGACTGCGGGAAGTAGGTGTCGCCGTTTTGGAGCGGGCCTTCGTCGCCGTCGCCGTCGCCGTCGCCGCCGCTGCAGCCGGCAGGGCCGGCGCCGATGCCAGCCCCGAGGCTGGTCGCGCCGGCGGTCACGAGGGTGGCGCGGAGGAAGGCGCGGCGGCTGAGATTCTTTTTAACTGAACGAGGCGTCGAGTATTGTGACACTGCGGGAGGCTCCTCTCCGCCAGTGTAGAGGTTGGGAGGCGGCTGCGGGCGTTTTTTCGGGGTCACGAGGCTGTGGCGAAGGTGGGGCGATTTGGGTTATGGATGGACGCTGACATGAAACGATCTTCTGCGCTGTTTGTGGGTTCGCTGGTGGTGCTCGGGCTGTCTGCGTCGTGTACGTCGAACGGGGCGGGGGACGATGCATCGGGGACGACCGAGGCGTCCGGGACGACCGCGGGATCCGAGCCGACCGAGGGCGCACCCGTGCTGCCGGAGGGATGCAACGCGCTGGTCGAGCCGGGTGCGGACGCCTACGCCGAGGTGCTGGGCGCGCTGATGGACGCGAACCCCGGCGAGACGGTGTGCATGAGCGCGGGCACCTTCAACTTCGTCGACGAGCTGTCGATCTCGGGCAACGGCGTGACGCTGCGCGGGGCCGCGCGCGACACGACGATCCTCGACTTCGGCGGCCAGACGGTCGGCGGCAACGGCGTCAAGATCACCGGCGACGACGTGACGATCACGGCGCTGACGGTGAAGGACACGCCGGGCGACGGCATCCGCGGCGACGAGGTCAAGAACATCGTCTACGACGATGTCGCGGTGATCTGGACCGAGGAGGCGTCGACCAACAACGGCGCGTACGGGTTCTATCCGGTCGGCTGCGACGGGGTGACGATCCGCAACTCGCTGGTGGTCGGGGCCCGCGACGCCGGCATCTATGTCGGTCAGTCGACGAACGTGCTGGTCGAGGACAGCGAGGCGTACGGCAACGTCGCCGGGGTCGAGTTCGAGAACACGACCGACGCGACGGTCCGCCGGACCCACGCGCACGACAACACCGCGGGCATCTTGATCTTCAACCTCCCGGGTCTGCCGGTGAAGGATGGCAAGCGCACGCTGGCCTACGACAACATCATCGAGAACAACAACGTCCCGAACTTCGGCGAGGCCGGCACGGTGGTCGCCAAGGTCCCGCCGGGCATCGGCTTCATGGTGCTCGCCGCCGACAACAACGAGATCCGCAACAATCAGATCCGCGGCAACGTGTCCACCGGCGTCGTGATCGTGCATTACAGCTCGGAGCTGTTCGAGAGCTTCGACGACGCCGCGTTCAACATCTACGCCGAGGGCAACTACGTCCACGACAACACCTTCACCGGCAACGGCGCGGCGCCGGCCGACCTGATCCTGGGGGTCACGGCCGGCAAGAAGCCCGGCGTGGACATGCTGCTCGACGGCTGCATCGACCCGGACCTCGCCAACGCCGACGGGGCGCTCAGCAACTGCTTCCCGAACAACGGCGCGGCGACCTTCCTGAACTTCGACCTGTGCCAGGCCAACAACGGGATGACCGAGGACCTCGAGACCGTGAACTGCATGCAGCCGCCGCTCGAGGGGCAGACGTGAGGGCGGGCCGGCTCAAACGCGCGGCCAGCGGGTCGCTGCTGATGGGACTGCTGATGGGGCTGGTTCTCATGGCCGCGAGCTGCGACGACGGCGGCGGCGGCGACCCCTGCGACGGGCCGACCCGCTGTATGGCCACTGGCGTATTGCCGCTGGCGACGCTCACCGAGTACGACTTCTTCCAGGGCAAGCTGGCGGAGATGCGGCCCAAGGACGGGGTGGTGCCCTACACCGTGGCGGCGCCGCTGTGGTCCGACCAGGCCGGCAAGGGGCGCTTCATCGTGCTGCCGGAGGGCGGCAAGATGGAGTTTAGCGCGGACGGCGACTGGGGGTTTCCGGACGGCACGATTTTAATAAAGACCTTTTTCTTCGACCATGACCGGCGCGACCCCGGGGCCGGCGCGCGCACCCTCGAGACGCGGCTGCTGGTGCGCGCGGCGGGGGCGTGGAAGGGCTACACGTACCTGTGGAACGACGAGCAGACGGAGGCGACGCTGCTGAAGACCGGCAAGCGGGTGATGGTCGACTTCGTCGATCTCGACGGCGCGGCGAAGACCGAGGAGTACATCGTCCCGAACCTCGACCAGTGCAGCAGCTGTCACGAGCGCGACGACGAGGAGCACTCGCTGGGCCTGATCACGCCGCAGATGAACCTGATGGTCGAGCGTGACGGCAAGATGGTGCCGCAGCTCGAGTGGTTGGCCGGGCAGGGGCTGTTCGCCGCGGCGCCGCCGGAGTCATCGTCGCTGATGGCCTTCGCGGATCCGCTGGGCACCGAGGGCACGCTCGACTGGCGGGCGCGCTCGTACCTGCATGGCAACTGCGCGCACTGCCATCAGGAGGGCGGCGGCGCGGGCAAGAGCGGGCTGTTCTTCCTGGCGACCGAGACCGACCCGGCGAAGCTCGGCATCTGCAAGGTGCCGGCGGCGGCGGGGCCCGGCGCGGGCGGGAATCCGCATGACATCGTGCCCGGCGATCCGGACCGCAGCATCGTGATCTTTCGGATGAACTCGCTCGACCCGGAGATCAAGATGCCGGAGCTGCCCAACCGGGTGATCGATGCGCGCGGGGTGCAGCTGATTCGCGACTGGATCGCGGCGATGCCGGTCGACTCGGCTTGTCTCGAGCCGTGATGGACGCCGACTACTGCGGCGGCGCCTTCGGGTCGCAGTAGAGGCAGGGGTCCATCACCGGCGAGGGGGTCTCCATCGGGTGCGGCGGGCGATCGCGCGGGATGGAGATCTGGGCGGCGCGCCAGCGGCCGAGCTTGCGCTGATGGAGCTGGGCGGCGAAAGCGTCGGGGGTGACCAGCAGCTCGGCGAAGCCGGCGCGGTTGGTCAGAAGGTCGGGCTTGAGGGCCTGACCCTGATAGTAGACCCAGCCGCGTCGACCGCCGCGCAGGCCGTCGGGGCGGGCGGTCGCGCCGGAGACGACCTGGAAGAACGGGTGCTTGAGCCAGAAGCGGCTCGAGCGCTTGGTCGCGTCGAAGATGTCGGCGGTGGCCGAGAGCGTGCGATCGTGACCCGAGAGCGCGCCCGCGAACAGGCCGCGGTCGATCGCGCGGCGCAGCGGCTCGTTGTGCAGGAAGAAGGCAGAGTCGGGGAACAGGCCGCCCTGGCCGTGCGCGCCGGCGGTCTCGATCGGGTGGTGGCTGACCAGCAGGCGCGGCACCGCCGGCTGCGGCGGCGCGGCCTCCAGCGCGGCCAGCAAGGCC
>NZ_JACCSO010000470.1 GCF_013812955.1 Nannocystis sp.
TGTCGGCTCTCACCAGCATGGGACCCCGGTTTCTCACCACCATTCCCCCCTGGGATCCATCTGCGTGACGGGGACGATTTTGGCTCAGGCCGCCCTCCGAGATCCAGTTTTCGACGATCGTGAGAGGGCGGGCTTCTGGCGGGCGCGGTAGGATTCGCCCTCGATGACCAGGTCGTAGGCGTTGCTGGTGAATCGATCGACGGCGGCCTGGGCTCGCACGGGATCGGCGAAGGTGGCGAGCCACTCGTCGGGCGCGCGGTTGGAGGTCAGGATGATCGATCCTCTGCGGTGACGTTCGGTGAAGAGCTCGTAGATGTCGCGGCTCTCGGTGGCGTCCATCGCGTCGAGCCCAAAGTCGTCGAGGATCAGCAGATCGACCGAGAGCAGCTTGCGCAGCTCGGCCTCGTGGGTCGCGTCGAGTCGAGCATGACGCAGCGCCTTGAGCATCCGGTCGCAAGGATGCGCGAGCACGCTGTAGCCGCGTCGGCAGGCGGCGGCACCGAGCGCGTGGGCGAGGAAGGTCTTGCCGACGCCGACGGGCCCGACAATGGCGACATGCGCGTGGGTCTCAAGGAAGCGCAGCGAGCACAGCTCGTTCCACAGCTCGGCGTCGTACCGGACGTCGGCGGTCGCGTCCCAGGCCTCGAGCTGGTGCGCGGGATCGAGTCGGGCACGCTGGGCTCGGAGCTGGGCCGAGATGCTGTCGCGGCGCGTGACCTCATCGGAGAGGATCAGCAGCAGAAAATCTTGGTGCGGCATCTTCTGCTGCCTGGCGAGGGCGAGGCGCTCGGGGAGCGTGTCGAGGATCGGGCCCAGCTTGAGGCGCTTGAGGACCTGTTTCAGATCGGTGGTGATGACGTCGGGGCTCATGATGATTCTCCAGTGGTGGTGGTCGTCGTCGTCGTCGTCGGGTTCAGCGCGAAGTGCTGGGTCGGTCGGAGGAATCTTCCCGGCGGCAGCGTCCGCGTAGGCTCGGGTTTGGTCTCGGCCACGGCGGTCTCGAGCATGCGGCGCAGGCGATGCATGCTGAGCATGTCGTGGGCGAGCGCGGTGACACAGGTCGCGTCGACTCGCTCGGCGCCGTAGCGCCTGGCGAGGGAGATCAGGGCCTGGACGCTTCGCATGCGCGTCCAGGGCAGCGGGTTGTCGAGCAGGCGCCGGGCCATCGCGCTGATCGAGGGGCCGAGTTCGTCGGCGGTCTTCTGCAGGAATTCGATGTCTCGCATGGCATAGCCTCGCTTGTGCTCGGGGTAGTCCTTGGGGTCGATGTGGCGGCCACCGGGTGGCAGCTTCGTGCAGGTCTTGACGAGTCGACCGCGGTCATAGAATCGGACGAGGCTGCGATCCGCCCGGGCGTCCAGCGTCCGCCCGATCAGCCGCGTCGGCAGCGTGTACAGCGCGCGCTCGACCTGCGCGAAGTGGTCGCGTGCGATCTTCGGCGTCGACCATCGCGGCACGTCGTAGGGCTCGGCGGGCAAGGGCAGCAGCTCGGGCGCCTCGACGTGCGTGAAGTGCTCGCGCGGCATCCGATGGGTGGTGCTGTGGCGACGCATGCCGTACTCATCGCGGCACCACCGGAGCGCCCGCTCACGCGCCTCGTCGAGGTCGTGCAGCTGCTCGCCCGCGAAGCAATCGTCGCGGACATCGCGGACCGCTCGCTCGACGCGCGGCTTGTCCTTGGGTCGGCGCACACGCGTGGCGTCTACGAAGAAGCCACGTGCCTGCGCATATTCGCGGAAGCCCTCGCTGATCCGCGGCTCGAGTCGATCGGCCCTGGCGACGACCGCCTTCATGTTGTCGATCACCATCACGCGAAAGACCCCGCCGTAGAACGCCCAGGCAGCCTCGCAGGCGGCGATCGCCTCTGGCGTGGTCTCATGCTCGATCGGGTAGACGAAGCGGTAGCGCGACACGTTCGGCGTGAAGATGAAGGCCTTCTTGCGCCGGCGTACGCCCTTGTCGTCGGGCTCCAGGCTCAGCAC
Organism: Nannocystis sp.; assembly: GCF_013812955.1. Lineage (GTDB taxonomy): Bacteria > Myxococcota_A > Polyangia > Nannocystales > Nannocystaceae > Nannocystis. The sequence goes on from NZ_JACCSO010000470.1 coordinate 1,983, forward strand.
CCAGCCCGTGTCGACCTGCAGCTCGTGGCCCGGCTCGCCGTCGGCGACCGACACGGTGGCGGCCTTGCGGCCAAAGCCGAGCTCCTGAACGGCGAAGCGGTGCAGCGTCGAGTACGGCACCTCAACGCCCTTGCGCGTCAGCAGCCGAAGGACCTTGGTCAGCCGAAGACCGTCCTTGAGGTGCCCCTCGATGAACGTGCGCTCCGCCTCGCAGGCCCACCACGGATCGCCGTGGGGATGCGCGGCTGGCTGCTTGAGCGCGACAACCACCGCGCCGACGATCTCGTCGGTCAAGCCCGCAAGCCCGTCCTCGAGGCGCACGCCGCAGTTCTCAGCCTCTTTCACATAGCGCCGTACGGTCTTCGGATCGAGCCCGAGTTGCGCCGCGAGGCGCTTCTTCGGGATCCCGCTGACCCATCGTCGTAGTACTTCTTTGATTTCGATCATCGTGATCTCGCGGTACGCCATCGGCTCTCCGGGTCGGCTCGCTCGCCGACCCGGAGAGGGCTACTCGTCTCGCCACGCAGGGGGGAATGGTCCTGAGAAACTCAGCCGCCCAGGGGGGGAATGCCGGTGAGAAACTCGACCCGGCCAGGGGGGAATGGTCCTGAGAAACCCAGTCGCCCAGAGGGGGAATGGTCCTGAGAAACTGGCCGCCCAGAGGGGGAATGGTCCTGATAAATTCGGCTCAGGAGGGGGGAATGCTCGTGAAAACTGACACCCGGGGGCTCGAGTTCGTGGGTTATGCCGGTGGAAACTGCGCCGATGGTCCGGCCAGCGCCGACTGGCAGGCCCCGCGCTGACCCCGGTCGGCGCGCGCGGCTGGGTCGAGAACAAACCCGAGTACTTCGACCCCTGAGCGCCCGGGACGAGGATCAGCGCGCCCGCGCGGCCCGAAACAGCCCGAGGTGCGCCAGCATCAAGCCGTGGAACAGCCACGATACGCGCATGGTCAACGCCATCCCGACGTGCAGCCCGACCAGCGCGATCACGGCCGCAGCGCGCGTACGGCGGTGCCACAGGCCGAATGCGATGAACAGCTCGAGCGCGATGACCGACCACCCGAGCGCGAGCGGCCAGGCCCCCTCGGCGGGCGGCAGCCAGTTCGATACCAGGTGCTGGCCATAACGAGGCGAGCCGAAGATACGGGCGATGGCCGTGCCGTCGCGCCAGGCCGGGCCCTCGATCAACTTCGTCAGCGCCGCGAATCCATACACCGTCGATAGCTGCAACATGACCAGGCGCGCGGCCCAGCGCGGCGCGACGGGGCCCTCCGGCGCCAGCGCGAGGATCGTCCACTGCAGCAGGGCCAGGCCGTTGTAAGCGAGCAGCTCGCTGGCGTCGAGCATCACCAGCGCCGCGAAGCAGCCGGCCACGACCCGGGTGGCCGTGCGGGTCCGAACGCCGGCGAGCACCAGCACGAGCGCGGCCACCAGCCCCGCAGAGAGCACCAGCACCAGCGCCAGCGGCGGCGGCGTCAAGCCGGGCACGAGGTCGGCCAGGCCCTCGCGAAGGATCGGGCGGCCGTAGAGCTCGCGCGCATGCGGCAGATGCGTAAGCGCCCATGCACCGGTCCATACGGCCAGGTATCGACGAAACCGATCGAGCGGGGCGGTCGCGTCGGGCGCGTAGAAGAACCGCCGCCAGGTCTCAACGAGGCGCCGCATCAGGCACCTCGAAGTGACCGAGCGAGCGCATATGGACCGCTCCGTCCCGCGTCGACCGTCGCAGCAGCCGGACCGCACGCACCGGTGTGCCGGCGGCCTCCATCTGCGCGGCGAGCCAGCGGGCGAACGCAGCGCGCTCCTTTTTGTATCCGGGCCGGGTCAGATACCGGCTGGTCTCGGGCACGCGGCGATCCGTCCAGCCGCGGGTGAAGTGAAAGTAACTGCGCAGCGGGATCTCGAGCCAGTGCCCGGACGCGTCCAGGCCCTCCGCCGCGATCGTCACCTCCGCCGCGGGCGGCACCCGAAACATCGCCCATGGCAGCCCCGCCGACCACGGCGCCGGCGCCGGCACGAGGCCGCGGACGAGGATGCCCACATGCACGAGTACCCATATCACCACCAGCGCGCGGACCCATGGCGATGGCAATTGCGGCGCGGCGGTCGGCACTTGATAACGGTCTCCCGGGCGCCCCGAGCACGTCAAGTGCTCATCTAAGCCTACACTCGGCGCAGCGTGCTCGCTGCACACGCCGACCTCGTTTCGCGCCAACCAGCGGACCAGCGGCCCGCCGGCTGGCCGCCACGCGCTTCGTGATCTGTGTATCATATAAGGATGGAAATTCGAATGTTTAGAACCCTCGCCTTGGCGGCGGCGGTGAGCCACGTCGCGGCTTGCAGCGGAGACGACGGCACGACCGCCGCGGACGCCAGCACGAGCTCCGGCACCGACGCGACGGCCGCCGCGCGCACGACCTCGGGCGAGGCCACCACGACCACGTCGACAGCCCCGACCTCTTCATCGACCAGCGATCCGACCACCGGTCCGACCAGCGATCCGTCCACCGGCGATACCGGCTCGACCACCGACCTGACCGGCACCACCGGCGAAGCGGTCTGTGGCGACGGCGAGGTCCAGCCGGGCGAGGCCTGCGACGACGGCAACGCCGACGAGACCGACGCTTGCCTCGCCACCTGCGTCGCCGCCTCGTGCGGCGACG
>NZ_JACCSO010000479.1 GCF_013812955.1 Nannocystis sp.
GGGCGCGCCGCTGTGATACGGGGCCGCGACCTCGGCCTCGGCCTCACGCGCGCCGGTCGTGACGACCCACTGCACCGCGAGCGCGAGGCCGGCCGCGAGCGTCAACACAGCCGCGACCGGGGCGATGAACCGGCGGCGGTTGGCCGCCGGCTCGGCCACGTGCTCGGCCACGCGGCGCTCGAGGGCGACGAGGCAGCGGGCCGCGACTTCGTCATCGGGGGACTCGGCGCGGCGAAACGCCGCGAGTCTGGCCTGAGCTTCGGGACTCAACGGCTGCATGGCACAGAGCTCCTTGTCTTGCTGTCGCGTTCGTCGTCGCCGACGGCGCGCTCGAACTCGGCCCGTGCGGCGCGCAGGCGCGAGTACACGGTGTTCAACTTGACCTCGAGGGCCTCGGCGATCTCCGGGGCGGTCATGCCCTCGAGGTCCGCGAGCACGAGCACCATCCGCTTGTCGGGGTCGAGCCGCTCGAGGAAGCGCTGCACGAACTCCGCCGCCTCCGCCTGCTCGACCGGCTGATTGCGGCGGTCCCCGCCCTCGACCACGGCGAGCGCGTGCAGGCGCCGCTCCCGGCGGTGTTGCCCGCGGCGCACGTCGGCGGCGACGCGGCGGGCCGTGCCGAACAGCCAGCTGCGCGGCGACACCTCCGGACCGAGTCCGGCGAGCCGGCGATGCAGGACCAGGAACACCTCCTGCGCCGCGTCTTCCAGCGCATCCGCGGTCACCCCGAGACGTCTGAGGATCCGCCACACGAACCCGAAGTGTTCGCGGTAGAGGTCGACGAAGGTGCGCTCGGCCGCCGGCGCGCACCGATCCGCGGACGCGGACGGTAGCTCTGCGTTGATCACGGGCAGCACGGGGCCATCATCTGGGCTGTGGCCGGACACTGGCGGTTCCGTCTCTCCGATCGAACCCGAAGCGCAGCTCGGCGCCGAGGCCGACCCGCACGCCCACGACCTCGGGGGTGTGCACGACCTGGCCGCCGACGGTGAACGGCGCGCGAAATGGTGCGACGACCAGATCCGCGCGCGCCCCGAGCCCGAGCCGCGGCACCGGCGACCAGATCAGGCCCAGTCCCGCGAGCCCGGCCAGCCACGGCGGCCGAGCGTCCAGCGGCCGCACCGTGATGCCGGCGCCGGTGGCGAGGAACTGCCCGCCCTCGAGCCCGAGACACAGCGGGACCTCGAGCCGGCGCTGAACGATGCGTGCGCACCCGCGAAACCCCAGGGCCCAGCGCGCGAGCCGTCCGACCTGCTGCGTGCCGACGTGCAGCGCGCGAGGCACCGTGTACAGACCATGCAGCTCGAGCCGCAATCGTGGACGCAGCAGCCCGATCGCGCCCCCGACATCACCGGTGACCCCCGGGGTCGCGCCGGCGTCGATCGCCGCGTCGAGACGCACGAGCGGCGTCGTTCGCCGCACCGGCACGACGACCGGCGCTGGTCTTCGCGGCAGCGCTGCGGGCGGGCTCGCAGCCGCCGGCGGCTCCGCGGGCACCCCGACCGCGAGCGGCAGATCGTCCGCGGGCAGGCGTGACCGCGGCTCCGCGGCCTCGCTGGAGACCTGGGCCGTCACCTCGAGCGGATCGAGCACGATCGCCACCAGCAACGCCGTCGCCTCCGCCAGCGTGGCACAGTCCTCGGTCACGAGGCGCCGGCGCAGCGCCACGCTCGTCGTCTGGATCCGCAGGTCGAGCTGGTAAACCTCGCCGATGCGCCGCGTCACCGCCGTCGCGCGCACGCGGGTCCGCGGCGTCGGGTCGGCCGCATCATCCGCGACCTCGACCAGCCCCGCGAGCCCCGCGAGCACCACCTCGCGATCCGGGCACTCCTCGGGCGCCCGCCACTCCAGCGTCACGGGGCCCTCTGCGAGCAACACCAGCGCGGCGAGCGGGGCCAGCAGCATGGCCCTCGACAGATATCACATCGGCCGGGGAGCCGGCAGCCACGGGCGCCACGCCCACGCCCGACCGCCCCTCGCCGCCAAGCGCGGGCTGGTCCGGCAAGGCGAGCCGATGCGGCGCGACATCAAGATGGAGGTCGTGCAGGCCTGCACCGACCATCCACCGTCAGACCCCGCCGGTCAGTTCCGAGCGGGCGAGCGTCCTGCGGCCCCGACCTCGAGGCGCGTCCATTGTGCCGCGCACTCTCCGGCGGTTGAGGCGCCCCTTCGGCGATAAGCGCTTGATGGGATGACCCTAACCCTCACGATGTCGGTCCCTGCGGCGTTTGCTGGCGCAACCGCGATCTCTCGAGTTGTCGCGGCCAGCGACGGCGCTCACTGTTCGGCCGTCGTTCAAGACGGCGCGCGGCCCGACGGCGGTGCGCCTGGCGGCAGGAAACGGGGAAACATGCGAATCGCTACTGTCAGCATTGTGATTGCGCTCGGGTGTTTGCCCGCGTGCGGCGGCGACGGCAAGGTCGACGCGGACAACACCAAAAGAAACGCCCGTGACCGCGACGAGGCCGCGCTGACGCCGATCGATCAGGGCAACAGCGCCGCGGACATCGAGCTGACGCAGAAGATCCGTCAGAAGGTCATCGCCGACGAGTCGCTGTCGAGCAACGCCCGCAACATCAAGATCATCACCAAGGACGGCGCCGTGACGCTGCGCGGGCCGGTGAAGGACGAGGCCGAGAAGGCCCGCGTCGTCGCCATGGTCCAGGAGGCCGCCGGCCAGGCGACGGTCGACGTGCAGCTCGAGGCAGAGTCCAAGTAGAGCCGAAATACCGAGGACACCATGAAAAAAGCCATCGTTTGTACCATCGACACGCGTGCCCAAGCCGAGGAGATCATCCGTGAACTGACGGCCATTGGCTTCGGCACCAACGACATCTCCGTGCTCATGAGCGACAGCACCGGGACCAAGGAATTCGCCCACGAGAACCACACCAAGGCGCCAGAGGGCGCCGCGGGCGGGGCCGCGGCGGGCGGAGTGCTGGGCGGCACCCTCGGGCTCTTGATGGGCCTGGGCATGCTGGCGATCCCGGGCCTCGGAGCGTTCATCGCCGCGGGACCGATCATGGCGGCGCTCGGCGGGGCCGCGGCCGGGGCGACAGCCGGCGGCATCACCGGCGCCCTGGTCGGCCTCGGCATCCCCGAGATCGAGGCCAAGGTGTACGAGGGCCGCCTGAATAGCGGCAACCTGCTGATGTCCGTGCACACCGATAACGCCGATGAGCGCCAGCGGGCCGAGGAGCTGCTCAAGCGGCTCGGCGCCCAGCACATCACCAGCACGACCGAGGCGGCCGTCCCCCGCGACGCCCGCTGAGCGCACCGGTGGCTCGCGGCGCACCGCGGGTCACAGCATCGATGGCTGAGCGGCGCAGCAGCGCGGCTCGCCGAGGATCAGCGGCTCGCGGCGTGACGGCTGCGCATGTCCTCGACCAGCGCCGACGGCAGATGCCCGGAGCGCTGGAATTCACGCATATGCAGGATCGGCAGCTCGCCGAGCTGGGCGATCGTTCGGCCGGCGATCGGCTCGCGGTAGATCCGCGGGGCATGGTTCGCCAGCGCGGCCGGCGTGGCCACCTTCTCGAGCACGGCCATCAACGCGTCGAGCGAGTTCATCTTCATGTATGGGCAAGTCGCGCAGCCGCCCGCGGTCGAGCAGCCCTCGCCGCCCGCGACGCCCGGCACCAGCGGCAGCTCGGCGTCACCGGTCGCCAGCACCGCGCCCTCGGCCACCGGGAACACGATCTCGACGGTCACCTGCGGATGCGCCTTCAGCAACCCGCGCACCGCGTGCACGATCGAGGTGATCATGCCGGCCTCGGTGCCGAGCACGAACTGCAGATGGCTCGGCTCCGGCCCGCGATTGCCCGCGGCCTGCACCTCGCGGGTGATGTGGCCGAGGATGTCGGAGGTCGAGCCGACCACACCACGGCCGTGACGCTGAGCCTCGAGGCCGAGCGCGAACATCTCGCCGGGGACCTCGAGGTGGGCCGTGATGTGGGCCTCGGGATAGTCGGCGCGCACGCGCTCGACGACCTCGCCGCCGAACATGTGATGCACGATGCAGTTGCCCTGCTCGAAGTAATGAAAGCGCGGCAGCAGGGCGGCGATGCTGGCCCGATCGTGACGCGGGTGCACCGCGGCGATCGCCGCGTCGTCGAGGCCGGCGAGGCCCTCGAACAGGACGCGCAGGTTCTGACCCATGTACGTGTCCGGCCCGAACCACACGTGGGCCCCGGGCTGCTCGGCAAAGGTCTCGAGCACCGTCTGGATCACGTTCGACGAGGTGCAGGTGATCGTCGGCACGATCGACTGCGCGAGCGCCTTGGTGCGCAGGCTCGTATTGATGTACACGACATGCAACGAGTTCGGGGTCTGGGCGGCCTTGTGGAGGTAGGCGGCGTAGGCCGGGGCCTCGGCCGCGGCGGCCAGCGAGCAGCCGATCGGCTCGGCGGCGACCCGGTACACCGGCACCGCGGCGAAGCCCGACGAGTCCAGCACCGCCCGCACGTTCTCCGACATGAAGTCGACCCCGAGCACGACGATCGACCGCGCCCCCGCCTGCGCCATCGCCACGGCGCGGTCGGCCATCACCAGCGAGTCGGAGATGTGCATCCGCGTCCAGCGCGTCGCCAGCAGCGCCCCCTGCAGCTCGGCGTCCATGTAGAAATGAGCGACGACGCCGACCTCACCGGCCTGCAGCAGCGCCCGCAGCCTTGCCACGGTCGCGGGGTCGGGATCGAGGAAGGCGGCCTGAGCCTCGGCGAAGGCGCCCTGGGCGGCGACGCCGTCGGCGCGCAAGAGGAGCGAGGGGAACGGCTGGGACATTCGCCTCCGATGCTAGCCAATCTCCCCCGGCCCCGCCACGCGCCAGGCCTCGCCAGCGTTTGACCCCACTATCATGCAGCCGAGCGTCCATGCGACCCTCGGCGCCATGTCCTGTCGGCTCGCCCGTCTCGTCCTCCCGGCCCTGCTGGCCGCCCTGCCCGCCTGCGCCGCAAAATCGCCCGCCGCCACCGACCCGGGCGGCAAGGTGTGCACGCAGATGGGTTGTATCAATGGCCTGCACCTGAATCTTGCGAAGGTCACGCCGTGGACCGCCGGCGCGTACACCTTCGTGCTCGAGCTCGACGGCGCCGCGGTGACCTGCACCGGCGCCCTGCCCTTGCCGGCCTGCGACCAGGGCTCGGCGCTGCGCTGCGACGTCGAGGGCAAGGTCCAGATCGGCGAGTCGGGCTGCGCCCTGCCGCCCGAGCAGCACGGCTTCTCCGACATCCAGATCTCCGGCGAGCCCACCACGGTGAAGCTGACGATCAAGCGCGAGGACCAGCAGCTGCACAGCGGCGAGCTCACGCCGACCTACGTCACCTCGCGGCCCAATGGCCCCGGTTGTGAGCCCGAGTGCCGCGGCGCCCACGCCGAGGTCGCGCTGCCCTGACCGCATTGTTTTTTTACTGATGTTAAAATGAGAGAGCCCCCTCCCGCGCGGGTGGGGGCTCTCGACGGTCAAGGCAGCTCGCTCAGGCGGCGGTCTTGCCGTTGATGTGCTTGATGATCTCGTCGCCGAACTCGGAGCACTTCACCTCGCGCGCGCCCTCCATCATCCGGGCGAAGTCGTAGGTGACGGTCTTGGCGGCGATCGACTGCTCGATGCCCTTGACGATCAGGTCGGCGGCCTCGTTCCAGCCCATGTAGCGCAGCATCATCTCGCCGGAGAGAATGACCGAGCCGGGGTTCACCTTGTCCTGGCCGGCGTACTTCGGCGCGGTGCCGTGGGTCGCCTCGAAGATCGCGTGGCCGGTGTTGTAGTTGATGTTGCCGCCCGGCGCGATGCCGATGCCGCCGACGCAGGCCGCCAGCGCGTCGGAGATGTAGTCGCCGTTGAGGTTCAAGGTGGCGATCACCGAGTAGTCCTTCGGGCGGGTCAGGATCTGCTGCAGGAACGCGTCGGCGATCGCGTCCTTTACGACCACGCGGTGGCCGTCCTTCTCGAACACCTGCCACGGCCCGCCGTCGAGGTCGCTCGCGCCGTAGGCCGACTTGGCCAGCGCGTAGCCCCAGTCACGGAAGGCGCCCTCCGTGAACTTCATGATGTTGCCCTTGTGGACCAGCGTCAGGCTCGGCAGCTTGTTGGCGATCGTGTACTCGAGCGCCGCGCGGACCAGCCGCTCGGTGCCCTCCTGCGACACCGGCTTGACGCCGAAGCCCGCCGTGTTCGGGAAGCGCACCTTCGTGAACGGCTTGGGGAAGTTGTCCCGCAGCAGCTCCATGAACTTGGTGCCGTCCGGGGTGCCCGCGGCGAACTCGATGCCGGCGTAGATGTCCTCGGTGTTCTCGCGGAAGATCACCATGTTGGTGTCCTGCGGGCGCTTGATCGGGCTCGGCACGCCCTCGAACCAGCGCACCGGACGCAGGCACACGTACAGGTCGAGCTCCTGGCGCAGCGCGACGTTGAGGCTGCGGATGCCGCCGCCGACCGGGGTCGTCAGCGGGCCCTTGATGCCGACCAGCAGCTCCCGGAACACCGCGAGGGTCTCCGGCGGCAGCCAGCTGCCGGTCTTCTCGAACGCCTTCTCGCCGGCCAGCACCTCGCGCCACTCGATCTTGCGCGCGCCGCCGTAGGCCTTCTCGACCGCGGCGTCGAAGACACGGACCGAGGCCGCCCAGATGTCGGGGCCGATCCCGTCGCCCTCGATGAAGGGGATGATGGGGTGGGTGGGGACGCTGAGCCCCGACGAGGTCATCTTGATCGCTTGAGCCATCGGCGCCGATATACCACAGCGCCCGCGGCCCCTGCCGGCGCCCCGCACCGGGCACGTCGCCCGCCGCTCGTGAGCCGCCGCGCACCCTCAGCGGGGGCCCGCGGCGGCCCGTCATTCAAGCCGTCTCGGCGCTCTCGCCCGCGGCGATCGAGCCGTGGGCCCGCTCGACTTTGAACTCCTTGCCGTCCCAGGTGATCGTCAGGCGCATGAAGTGCACCTCGCGGTCGAGGACCAGGCCCTGATGGCGAACGGAGAGGCCGTCCAGGCCGGCTCCGGTCGCCTGCAAGCCGTAGAGTCCGGTCGCGCCGGCGTCGATCGCATCGCCGGCGATCGGCGCGGGCGGGTCGCTGCTGAGGGTCAGGCGCGCGCCGAGGTCGTCCCAGACCAGCAGCGTCCACACCGCGGGGGCGTCGAACAGCTGCAGGCGGCCGAGCTCGCGCGCGACGCTGGCGGCCGGGGTCTCGGCCTTGGGATCCGCGAGCAGCTGCGCGAGATAGGCGGCCGCGTGCAGGCGGGCGAAGCGGCGCGGATCGTCGGCGCCGGGGCGGCCCTCGCCCGCGGCGACCTTGCGGAGGATCCGCAGCGCCTCGTCGACGCGACCGGTGCCGGCCGCGGCGCGAGCCAGGCGGATGACCGCGAGCGCGTCGTCGGGGGTCATCTCGACCAGGTCCTGGTATTGCCGGTAGGCGCGCTCGTACCAGTGATAGCGAAAGAAGATGTCGCCGAGCAGGCGCCGGCTGCCGGGCGAGCGCGGGTCGAATTCGACGATCTCCGAGAACACCCGCTGGGCCTGTTCCTCCTGGCCGTGGACCACGAAGACCTCGCCGATCTGCTGGGCGAGCACCGGCGTCATCAGGCCCTGCTCGCGCAGGCGACGACCGCGGGCCAGCGCCTCCTCGAGCTTGCCCTGCTCGGTCAGCAGGCGGATCATTCGCCGCTCGCCCTGCGGGTCGCCGGGGCTGCGCAGCAGCGCCTGTTGCACGATCGCCAGCTTCTGCGCGTCGGCGTCGGGCTCCACCACCAGCAGCATCATGCGATCGACCGAGTTCCAGTCGACGCCGCCGCCGAACATCGCCGTCTCGACCGCCGCGACCAGCGAGGGCTCGACCAGGCGGCGCAATAGTCCGCGCGCCAGATAGCCGCGCGCGTCGTTCTCGCCGTTGAAGTGACCGAGCAACACGGCGATCTCCGCCTCGCTCTGGACCCGCTCGTGCAGCAGCTGCAAAAACACCCGCTGGTCCTTCCACCCGGTGATCTCGCAGCTGCCCGCCGCGGCCTCGTAGGTGTTCAGCGCCGCGTAGATCGAGTTCGCGTCGGCGAGCCGCTTCTGCCACAACAAGCGCCGGTGCGCGAGCGAGCGCGCCGCCGCGTCCGAGCACGGCAAGCGCAGCCCCCGGGACACCCCGGAATCGACCACCGGCGCCGGCGGCCGCATCGCCGGACGCGGCGAGGGCTTCGTGGCATCCGGACGCCCGCCGCGGCCGGCGCTGAGGTCGTCGGCGAGCTTGTCGCTCCCGCCCAACTTCTTGGACACCTTGGTGGCGCCCCCCGCCGCGCTGCGCGACGGAGGCGGTGCCGGGTCGTCGCGCCGGTCACCACTGGGCGCCGCCTCCTCAGCCGCCTGCATCGGCAAGATGCCCGGGGCCGGCTCCGCCTTGGCATCCTCGTCCATGGGCGGCGCCACGGGGGCCGCCGAGGGGGCCGCCGCCGCGAGCTCGGGCTCCACCGGCTTGGCCTCGGGGGTCGTGGCGCTGGTGGGTGCGGACTGGGACGCGGGTGCGGGCGACGGCGAACTGCCCATGCGGCCCTCCTCGCTGCGCATCGGTTCGTCGCTGCTGGAGCTGCGGCCGCAGCCGAGCGGCGCCGAGGCGGCCGCGCCGAGCATGGCGATGAAGCCGGTCGGTTTGGATACGGCGCCGCGGGTCCATTGAGAATCGGCGGTGAGCTTGATGCCGCCGAAGTTACGGTGGCGGCGGATGATGCCCTGCTGGGCGAAGGCGGACTCGCTGTCGAGGGACAGGAACGAGGTGAAGGGGGTCATCATCCCGTACTCGAGCCCGAGCGAGAGGATCTTGCCGCGCACGGCCTCGACGCCGCGGGTGTCGCCGAGCAGGCGCTCGACGAAGGCCCCGGCCCACAGCCGCGGCACCACCCTGTCGAGCACGCCGCCCTCGCGGACCAGCTTGTGCTCGCGCTCGAAGGTCTCGCCGCCGAGGCGCCCGCGGACCTTGATCGTCGTCGGGAGATCGTGGTGGGTGCGCGCCAGCAGCACCATCTCCTGGCCGCGCGACAGCTTGCCGCCCGAGGAGATGAACACGTCGTCGAGGCCCTCGCCGACCTCGACCTCGAGGTCGGTGATCGTCGGGGTCTTGAGCGCGCCGGACAGCTCGAGCGCGCGCACCACCGCCTGCTCGGGCGCGTCGACCCGCAGCGACTCGCCGCCGCCGACGCGGGCGAGCCGGCCGAGCATCGCCGAGTCGACCTCACTGCCGACGCCGACCGTGAACAGCCGCGCGCGCGAGCCGGTCATCGAGCGGCGCAGCCGCTCCGCCAGCGCGTCGCCGGCCCGCTCCCCCGAGGTCGCCAGGCCGTCGCCGATGTACACCACCGC
>NZ_JACCSO010000501.1 GCF_013812955.1 Nannocystis sp.
GCTGCCGCGAGCCGCGGCAGCCCCCGCGCACAGACCCCGCGCCAGCTTCGACTGGGACGGCCTCTGCGAGCCGCTGCGGTGCGGCCGGATCTACGAATCATACTGTCACGATACCAATCACACACCCAGACGAAACGCGACCCCGCTGAATATGAATCGCGCGATCCGAGACCAACTGCGAAAAGCCCTCGCCTAGCAGATCGCCCCGGCCTTCAGCACCGAGGTCCCGCTCGCCCAGCAACGCCTGGCCCTCGACGCCATGAGCGCCGGCGCCGAGCTCCCCGCGGGCCTCGTCGTCGAGCAGCGCGAGCTCGCCGGCCTCGCTCGCCGCTCCGGCGGCTCCTCCGCGTCCGCCTCCACGTCCACCGTAGAGGTCGCTACGGGGCTCCCCACGGCCCTGCATCCGTGAGGCACGCGGGCCTCTCGATCGGCCGACGCCTGGCTCGCACGCGTACTCGTGCTCATCTGCGGGCATGACGTCCCTCAATAAATTTATGATGACGGTTGGGCTCGCTGGACTGAGCAACGCCTGCCTCGATTCGGCGCCCGACCCGGCGCCCGACCCGGCGCCCGACCCGGCGGCGGCCACGGTGACGTATCACCAGGACATCGCCCCGATCCTCGCTAGCCATTGTGTGGGGTGCCATCACCCGGGGGGGATCGCGCCACTTTCCCTCACCACATACGAGGAGGTCGCGCCATTCGCCGGATTGATCGCCACCGCCACTGCCCAGCGAAGCATGCCGCCCTTCAACCTCGACAACAGCGGCGCCTGCAACACCTACGTGGACGCTCGCTGGCTCGGCGCGGCAGACATCGCCACGCTCGGCGCCTGGGCGCAGGCCGGCGCGCCCGCTGGCTCCCCCACCGACGAGCCCATGGAGCCCCCGCCGGCGTGGCAGCTGGACCGTGTCGACAGGACCGTCGAGATGCAGGAGCCCTATACGCCGAATCAATCGCTGGATGACGACTACCGCTGCTTCATCCTCGATCCAGGCCTCAGCGAGGACGCTTACGTCACCGGCTTCGAGGTCCGCCTCGGCCGTCCCGAAATTGTCCACCACATGACGCTATTCGCCCTCGACTCCGCGGAGGACGAGCGGGAAGCTGCAGCGATCGACGCGGCCGAGCACGGCCCGGGTTACACCTGCTTCGGCGATACGGTGGTCGCGTCGCGCTGGCTGGTCGGCACGGGCCCGAGTGACCGGGGCGGCCTGCTGCCCGCCGGCACCGGACTGCTCATGAGCGCCGGGCGCAAGACCGTGCTGCAGATGCACTACAACCGGCAAAATGGCAGCTTCCCCGACCAGACCGCCATCGACCTGAAGTTGGAGCCGAGCGTCCCGAACGAGGCATTCATCGAGAGGGTGGCGGACACGGACCTCGAGCTCCCGCCGGGTCAATCCGTGGTGGTCGAGACCGACAACATGACGCTGGGCGACGACTTCACGCTGTGGGGGGTGTGGCCCCACATGCACGGCCTGGGCACGAAGCTGCAAGTGACCGTGAGCCGCCCGGGCAGCGAGACCTGCCTCGCCCGGGTGGATCACTACGATTTTCACTGGCAGCAGTTCGCCTTCTATGAGCAGCCGATCCACGTGCACGAGGATGACATCCTGGAGATCACCTGCACCTACGACACCACGAGCCGCGACACGACGACGATGTGGGGATCCGGGACCGCGGACGAGATGTGCATCGGCTTCTTTTACATCACGGACGGGTTTTAGCGGCGGGGTCCCGCCGCGGACGCATCGCTCGCGGCTCCAGCAGGCCCCTCCCTCGGCCAGCTCACAGGTGAACCGTGTCGCGGTAATCGGGGACGACAGACTCCCAGCCGAGTTGCTCGCGGATCTTGACGCGGAGGGTGTCGGCCGCCGCGGGCTCGCCGTGCACGAGGAAGATCTGCCGCGGGGGAGCACCGGACCCGAGCCATGCCAGCAATTCTCGCTGGTCGGCATGGGCCGACAGAGACTCGAGCAGCGCAACTTCGGCGCGTACGGGCACATACTCCCCGTGGATCTTGAGCTGCGAGGCACCCGCCGCAAGTGCCGCGCCGCGGGTCCCCGCCGCCTGGTACCCCGCCAGCACGATCATGTTCTCGTGCTGCGGAGCGAAGCGCTTGAGGTGATGCACGATGCGCCCGCCCGTGGCCATTCCGCTCGCCGAGATCACGATCGAGGGCTGCTCGCGGCGATCGATCGCCTTGGAATCCTCGGTCTCGCGGGCGTACTCGGCAGCAGCGAACGCCGGCTCGAACGTCGCTCGGTCGAGCCGGTGGTCTCGTGCCCGTCGCGCGTACAGCTCGGTCACGGCGATCGCCATCGGACTATCGACGTAGAGCGGAACGTTCGGGAGCCTGCCGGCGGCGCGCAGCCGGTGCAGGAGGACCAGGATCGCCTGGGTTCGGCCGACGGAGAACGCGGGGATCAGGACCGTGCCGCCCCGCGCGATCGTTCGTCCGATCGCCTCGCCGAGCGCGTTCGTCGGATCGACCTGGTCGTGCAGTCGATCGCCGTAGGTCGACTCCATCACCACAGTTTCCGCGTCGGGGCGGGGTGCAGGCGGGTTCATGAGCAAGTCTTCGCTGCGCCCGAGGTCGCCGGAGAACAGCACCCGCGACCCGCTGGCCTCGACACATACACTCGCCGCGCCGAGGATGTGCCCCGCGCGGGTGAACGTGGCATGCAGTCCGCCCGGGAGCGCGAAGCGCTCGTCGAATTCGACCGGTCGTAGCAACTCGAGCGCCCGCGTCGCGTCGTCCGCGGTGTACAGCGGCAGCGCCGGGTGGTGCCGAGAATATCCCTTCTTGTTCGCGTACTCGGCGTCGAGCTCTTGCAGGCGCCCCGCATCGGGGAGGAGGATGCGACACAGGGCCGCCGTCGACGGGGTGCAGTACACGGCGCCCCGGTAGCCAGCCCGCGCGAGCACCGGCAGGTATCCGCTGTGATCGATGTGTGCGTGGGTCAGGACGACCGCGTCCAGCGCGCGCGTACTGATGGGTAGTTCCTGCCAGTTGCGGAGGCGAAGCTGCTTGAACCCCTGGAACAGCCCGCAGTCCAGGAGCACCTGGACGCGCCCGGTGTCCAGCAGATACTTCGAGCCCGTGACGGTGCCGGTCGCCCCGAGGAAGGTGAGTGCCAGCGGTAGCGTGCTCGAATCCACAGCGCCAATGTATCCGGCGTCCGCTCCGCGATGTCGGCAAGTTTTGCGGCGCCACGATACCACGCGTGCGCGGATCAACTCGGCGATTGGTGGGCGAGCGTCCCTCGGTGGCGCAACTGTTGCACCATCGTCGCAACAATGCACCGTGGGCATCGCGGAACGAGCCGAGATCATGAGCGGCGCGGCACTTGCAACGCTCTCCGCGAGCATGCAACGACATCACAAGATCCTCATCGTCGGCGGCGGAACAGGCGGCATCACCGTCGCGGCGCGGCTGGCCCGAGCCCTCAAGGCGCCCGACATCGCCATCCTCGAGCCGTCGGACAGGCACTACTACCAGCCGCTGTGGACCCTGGTCGGCGGCGGCGCGGCGACCAAGGAGTCGACCCTGCGTCGCGAGGCCGACGTGATCCCGCCCGGAGCGACCTGGATCCGCGACAGCGCGGTCGAATTTCTCCCCGAGCAGAGCGTCGTCAAGACAGCCGGTGGCCACAGTCTTCACTACGACTACCTCGTGGTGGCACCAGGCATCCAGCTCGACTGGGCCAAGGTCGAGGGGCTCCCGGCCGCGCTCGGGCGCGACGGCGTCTGCAGCAACTACAGCTACGACACCGTCGACAGCACCTGGCGCTTCCTCCGCGAGATGCGGCGAGGCCGTGCGATCTTCACGACCCCGAACACTCCCGTGAAGTGCGGCGGAGCCCCTCAGAAGATCATGTGGCTGGCTGAGCATCACTTTCGCCGGGCCGGAGTGCGCGGCGCCGTCGAGGTCGTGTTCGCCAGCGCGGGCGCGAAGATGTTCGCTGTGAAGAAGTACGGCGATGTCCTCGATCGCCTCGTGCGTGAGCGTGACGTCGTCACGCGCTTTCACCACAACCTGGTCGCCGTGCGTCCGCAGAGCCGAGAGGCGGTGTTCGTCCGCTCAGAGCCGGGCAGCCGCCCCGAGGAGGTCGTCATGAACTACGAACTCCTGCACGTCACACCGCCGATGAGCGCGCCGGACTTCATCAAGCGCAGCGCGCTCGCCGACGGAGCCGGCTGGGTCGAGGTCGACAAACAAACCCTCCAGCATCGGCGCTTTCCCAACGTCTATGGCCTCGGCGACGCGAGCAGCCTGCCGACGTCGAAGACGGGCGCGGCGATCCGCAAGCAGGCCCCCGTGCTGGTCACCAACCTCCTCGCTCAGATGAGCGGCCAGCCGGCGAGCGCCGTCTACGACGGATACACGTCCTGTCCGCTCGTCACCGGCTACGGCCGGCTGATCCTCGCGGAGTTCGACTACGCCGGCAAGCCGTGCGAGACCTTCCCCTTCGACCAGTCGAAGGAGCGGCGGAGCATGTACCTGCTGAAGAAGTACGCGCTCCCCCAAATGTACTGGCACGGGATGCTCCGTGGACGGGCATGACATCCACCACCTGTTTCTGGAGCGAAAGTCGTCATGAAAATCGAGACATTCTTCGATCCTCGTACCTTCACCCTGACCCACGTCGTCTTCGATCCCGACACGCGCGACGCTCTCGTGATCGACCCGGTCCTCGACTACGACCCGGTGGGCTCGGTCGTCTCGACCGATTCGGTCGACCGCGTCACCGAGCTCCTGCGCCACGAGGCGCTGACCCTGCGCGCGATCCTCGAGACCCACGCCCACGCCGATCACCTGTCCGGCTCGCAGGTGCTCCGCGCCCGCTTCCCTGGGGCCTTTATCGCCATCGGCGAGCGCATCCGGGAGGTTCAAGGCGTGTTCAAGGGGGTGTTCGACCTCGGCGACGAGTTCACGCCCGACGGCCACCAGTTCGACCGTCTGCTCGCCGACCACGAGGCCTTCGCCGCCGGCAGCCTGACCGTCCACGTGATCGCCACGCCCGGCCACACCCCCGCGTGCGTCAGTTATCACATCGGCGACGCCGTGTTCACCGGCGACGCGCTGTTCATGCCCGACTATGGGACCGGCCGCTGCGACTTCCCGCGCGGGAGCGCGGCGGCCCTGCACCGCTCGGTCACCACGCGTCTCTACAGCCTGCCGGATCCGACGCGGGTGTTCGTCGGCCACGATTACATGCCCGGCGGGCGCGCGCTGGCCTTCGAATCGACGATCGGCGCCGAGCGCCAGCACAACATCCAGCTGCCGGCGGACCGCAGCGAGGCCGAATTTGTCGCATTTCGCGTGGCGCGCGACGCGAAGCTCGACCCTCCGAAGCTGCTGTACCCGAGCCTCCAGGTCAACATCCGCGCCGGGCACCTGCCCGAGCCGGCGCACGCCGGAGCCCCCGCGCACCTGAAGATCCCGTTTCGCCTCAAACAGCCGAGCGAAGGCGGGAGCTGCCCTGACCCGGCGATTCACAGCAGCAATGTCAACAGTTGAACCGTGCCGACGAGCGCGACCAGCGTCGCGGCCGTGATCTGCAGCTTACCTGCCGCGCCGAGCCAGATCATCACGCCGGCCCCCGTCAACACCCCCGCCAGGATCAGCGGCAGCGGCACGCCCTTGATCACGAAGTGGAGCAGCCCTAACGCGTATGCCGCCTCGATGCCGCTCGCCGCGGTCGCCATCACCGGCCACAGGCGCGCGCTGCTCCGCAGCAGCAACAAAATCGAAGCCGCGAGCGCCGCGAGGATCAAGAGCGTGGGGATGGTCATCACGCCACGATATCCCACCCGCGCACCAGACCACAAGCGCGAAGGCAAGCGCGCCCGCGGCTCTGCGCGAGCGGCCACCGCCTCCACCGCCTATTTCTGAGAAGC
The DNA here is from genome assembly GCF_013812955.1 of Nannocystis sp. Lineage (GTDB taxonomy): Bacteria > Myxococcota_A > Polyangia > Nannocystales > Nannocystaceae > Nannocystis. The sequence goes on from NZ_JACCSO010000501.1 coordinate 5,908, forward strand.
CATCGCCTCCACCTCCTCCACCTCCGCCACCCCCCTGTCGCGTGCCGAACGTGCTCGGCCTGAGGCTGGCGACGGCCAGGACGCGGATCCGGGCGCGGCACTGCCGGGTCGGCAGAGTGCGCACCGTTCGCTC
>NZ_JACCSO010000540.1 GCF_013812955.1 Nannocystis sp.
CGTCGAGGGGCTGGGGTGCGTGATCGCCTCGTCAGCCGTGTGCGGCGCGGTGCTCGGTGACCGTCGATAAATCGGCTCGCCCGCGCAGGGACCTCCCGTCCGCGCGCGGCGCGCTTCCGTCCGGTTCCTCCGGAACGAGCACTCCTGTCGGCTCAGTGCGCTTCCTCTTCGAGCAGCTGGACCATCGCGCGGAGCTGTTCCTCACTGTCGCGGCGGCGGCTGGACTCGATCGCGAGCGCGATGAAGTCGGCGAGCGATGCAGCGAACTGCTCCTCGTCGGAGGTCCACTGGCGCTCGCCACCGACGTGCTCGTTGCACAGGACGCCGATCATCCGGCCGCCGACGCGGATCGGTGCGTCGAGCATCGCGCCGATGCCGAGCGGCGCCAGGTACACCGCCGAGAACTCGCTCGTCGCCGGGTGCGTGTGCGCGTCGCCGGCCGCGATCGTGCGGTCCTCCGCGAGCGCCGCGAAGTAGCGGGGGAAGTCGCGCGCGAACAGCTCGAGGCCCGACTCGTGCGCCCCCGTGGAGCGCAGGACCAGGTCGACGCAGCGGATGCTCTTCTCGCCCTCGGTGTACAGCCACACCGACGAGCGCTCGCAGCCGAGGCCCGCCGCCGCCGCCTCGGTGATCGCCGCCAGGCCGCGACCGAGGTCGCCCGCGTCGATCGCGTCGTGGCGCGCCAGCTCGAGCAGGAGGTGGTTTTGGTGGCGCAGCACGGCCCCGGCGTCGCGCGCCGCGCCGACCCGGTGATCGACGATGAACGCGGACAGGTGCGCCGGCTCGCCGTCGCCCGGCAATGACGCGCGCCCGATCACCTGCACCGTGATCGGCTCACCGTCGGCGCCCACGAACTCCTTGCCGTGGGGCAGCTCGCCGCTGCGGACCAGCGCGAGCTCTCGCTGCTTCTGCCCCGACAGCGTCAGCTCCCAGTACGAGCGCCCGAGCAGCGCCTCCCGCGAATAGCCGAGCGCCGTCGCGGCCGCGCTGTTGACCGCGAGCACCAGGCCGTCTTCTCGCCAGCCGATCAACGGCACCGGCACCAACTCCCACGCCGCCGCGTCCATGGACTCCTTATACCTGGCGTCACGATCGACGTCGCCGTCCACGCGGGTAGCCTGGCGCTGCGACCGCCGTCCGCGTCAGGGTCCTCAAGCGTCGGTTGTAGGGACCACCCCGACCTCGCTGACCGTGAACTCGCGTTCGTTATGAAAGACCACATCGAAGATCGGGAGGCCGCTGGCCAGCGCCGACAGCGTCGCGCCCAGCTGCGCCGCCGCGACCCGCCGCATGTCCTTGTAGAGCACGCCGAAGTGCTCCTCACCGACCGGCAAGAAGTCGGGGTGCGTCGTGAAGAAGCGGGCGACCTGCTCGCGCGTGAAGTCGGACACCTGCGGATGATTGACGAACATCTGCGTCGCCCCGCACGCCGGGGAGATCAGCGGCACCCGCGTGAACGGCCAGACCCCGCGCTCGAGCCGAATGTTGACCACCGCGCCCTCCTGATGCCCGCCGCCGAGGGTCACGTACTCGAGCTCGTGCGCGCCGCCCCAGCGCATCCGCAGATAAGTGCGCAGGAACGCCGCGAGCAGCTCCGCGCGGACCATGTAGCGCGCGGGGTGCTGCATCATCAGCCGCAGATGCCCGCAGCCGAGGTTGCCCGGGGTCGCCATGTGCCCGGCGATCAGGTCCCACAGCTCCTCCGGCGGCCCGCTCATGTACCGCCGCCAGTCCTGCGGCGTGCTGGTCACCGGCGGCAAGTGCGGGGCGATCCGCGGGTCGCCCCGCATCGAGCGGATCAGGTTGTTGCCGGCGGAGGTGTCCGAATGGATGTAAAAGTGCCCGAAGGTGTCCAGATACGCGCGCAGCACCTCCTCCATGCACTCGACCGGGAACGGCTCGCCGGTCGAGCGCTCGATCGAGGTCAGCGCCAGCATGAACTCCCCGGCGTCGCCCCCCGGCGTGCCGATCACCCCGTGGTCGTCGCGGCCGTCCACGCACGACGACTTCCCGTGCAGCAGCAGCGCCGCCATCTTCACCCAGCGCACGCTGTGCGGGTCGCCGATGTGCGCCTCGATCTGCGCCCGCGTCAGCGGTCCCGCCGGGCTGTCCGCAGGGACAGGTGAAGGCGCGGCCGCCGGCACGCGGGTCAGCACCGCCTCGTCGCGCACCGTCGCGAAGCCGAGCTTCTTCCAGGCCATCACCCCGCCGTCCATCACCGCGACGTAGCCCATGCCGGCGCACTCGAGCACCCGCGCCGCCTCGGCCGCCCGGGCCCCGCCGTTGCGCGAGATCAGGACCACCGGCGTGCCCCCCGGATGGCGCTCCGGCAGCTCCAGCAGGCGCTCGAGCGTCAGCCACTGACTACCGGGGATGTGCCCCTGCGGCCCGGTCAGCTCCTCCGCCTCGCGCACATCGACCAGCAGCACGCTGCGCCCGAGCCGGCCGATGAAGTCCGCCGCCAGATACGGGGTCCCGCCGTCGCTGCGCCACATGTTGCCGATCCAGTTGAGCTTGACCATGCGCTCCTGCACCGGCATCGCCGAGATCGTCTCGGGCGACAGCCGCGTGCTGGAGGTCAAAGGGGCGGTGGCGGGGTACGACTTGCTCGGCTCGGTGCTCATTGGAAGGGCCAGCACAATAACGCGGTCCGGACCCGGTCCGACACGCCCATGGACTGCCCGCCCTCAGGGCTCACGTGGCGCCGGTTTGGCCCGCCAGGGTGAGGCCGCCCCTTCGCGCACCAGCAGCGCCCGGGCCGAGCGGCGCACGACCCCGAAGTAGTAGGGCATCGGCACCAGGATCGCGATCGCGGTCCACAGGTGGACCTCTGCGCCGGCCCCCGCGATCATCAGCAGCACCACCAGCAGGCCGAGTCCGGCCGTGTACGGGCCGCGGCGCCGCTGCTGCGGCGAGAAGCGCTCGGGCTCGCGGCGCACCAGCACGATCTCCGCCGCGCAGGCGACCCCGATGGCGACCAGCGCCGTCGCCGTCGAGAGCAGCGCGATCTTATTATAAATGTCGAGCAGGCTGTCGCTGAAGGTCAGCAGCATCAGCGCCGAGGTCATCGCCGACGACACCCCGAGCGCCCACACCGGCGTGCCCGTACGCGGATGCAGCCGCGCGAGCTTGCGCGGAGCCAGGCCGTCGCGCGCGGTCGCAAACGCCATGCGGCTGGTGACCAGCAGCCAGCCGTTCAAGATCCCCGCCACCGACACCAGCGCGCCGATCGTCACCAGCAGCGCGCCCACCTCGCCGAACTTGGCGCGGGCGATCGTCGCCAGCGGGCTGCCCGAGCCCGCCAGCTCGCTCGCCGGCGCCGCCAGATTCAGCGCCAGCAGCACCAGAAGATACACCGCGCAGGTGACCGCGAAGCCGGTGTAGGCCGCGCGCCGGATGGTCGGGCCGGCCCCGCGCACCTCCTCGGCCGGCACCGTCACCGACTCCATGCCGATGAACAGCCACGACACCAGCGACACCGCCGGCAGCAGCGAGGCCGCCCCGTGCGGCGCGAACGGCCGCAGGTTGTCGAGCGACGCGTAGGCCAGCAGCGCGACGCTCAGCACCAGCAGCGGCACCAGCTTGAAGATCACCGTCACCGTCTGGACGATCCCGCCGGCCTTGACCCCGATCGCGTTGAACACGGTCAGCGTCCACAACAACACCTGGCTGACCAAAAACGCGGTCATCGGCGTCGCCGCGCCCGGCCACAGCACCGCGAGGTAGGTGACGAACGCGGTCAAGAACGCCGCGTTGCCGATCACCGCGCACATCCAGTACAGGTAGCCGACCTCGAGCGCCGCGAAGTCGCCGAAGGCCCGGCGCGCGAACGCCTGCAGCCCGCCGCTGACCGGATAAGCCCCGCCGAGGTCGGCGAACACCGAGGTCAGGCACAGGTACCCGAGCGTATTGATCAACCACGCGACCAGGCCCAGCGGCCCCGCGGTCTCGGCGAGGCCCGCCGGCACCACGTAGATGCCCGAGCCGATCATGTTGCCGACCACCAGGGCCGTGGTCGCGACCGGGCCGAGGCCGCGGACCATCATCGCCGAGGCCGAGCGCGCCGCCGTCTCGAGCCCCGCACGCATGGACGGCGCGCTCACGGGCTAACCGAGCGGTCGCAGCCGGCTCATGAGCGGCTCGATCTGTTTGCCGAGCCCTTGATCCTTCGCGCGCCGCACCAGGCTGCCGGTGGTGAACAGCGCGAAGCTGACGTAGTCGTAGAGCATCTCCTTGAGGAACTTCTCGACGTTGGCCCCGGCCGCGAGCGCGCGCGCGTTGTCGACGACGCGCTGGCTGTGGAAGGTGCCCTTCTCGTAGGGGCCGGCGTCGCGAAACACGATCTCGTAGTTGCCCTCGGCGAAGCTGCCGAGGTTGTTGCGCAGGATCGTGCCCTTGCCGGCCGTATCGGCCTCCTGGTGGATCTCCCGCAGCACCGCGTTGGCCGTCTCGACGATCTCGAGCGGACCGCCGTTGAGGCGCGGGCGCTGCATCGCCACGTGCTTGGACTGGACCAGCTGAAACAGCTGCTTGGTGGTCTCGAACTCGCCGAAGCCGAGCCCGCGCGCGAGGTCGTTGACGCTCTGCAGCCCGTCGATGCTGGCCCACATCTTCAAGAACTCCTTGCCCGGGTCGCCGCGCCCCGCGAGCCGCTCCGGCACATAATCCGCGCTCGGCACCTTCTGTCGGAAGTAGCGCATCTCGTCCATGCGGGTCACGCCGTCCATCAGCAGGCCGTTGAGGCTGATGCTGTGGCGCGAGCTCAGCTGCGCCTCCGTGAAGCCGTCGAGGAAGCAGTACATGCCGTCGGCGACCGTCAGCGACGCGAGCACGATCTCCTCGACCTGGCGCGCGAGATAGGTATACACCTGATTGTGCGTCAGCAGCCCCAGCTCGACCCCGGCCTCGCCGTAGCGCTCACCACTGCGTTCACCAGTGTGCTGTCCGTCGGCGAGACGCTCGAGGATCGCCCGATGTCCGACCTCGTCGATCACCCCGAAGCGGTACAAGATCCGCCCCAGCCGCTCCTCCTCGACGTCGGTGCGCGCCGACAGGGCGTTGCCGTTCTCGACGAAGATGCTGCGGTTGTGCTCGCCGTCGCGGACCGTCAGCTCGCCGCGCCACCCGGCCTGGGCCACCAGCGCCAGCACGTCGCACAGCGCCCCCGGCGACACGATCTCGCCCGCCGCCCGCACCACCGCGCCGTCCTCCTCGTCGCGCCGCCCGTCCTGGCCGGTGAAGCGCATGAAGATCACGTGGTCCGGCGTCGGCATCAGCCGAAATGCGCCATCCTTGCGCCGCCTCAGCTGCTCCGCCGCATGCTCTCCCAGCGGATGTACCACCCCGTTCTTGTCGACCCAGACCAGCTCGTCCTGCGCATGTCTCATATCCGCCAGCCTCCGACACCGCTTGGTAACATCCTGGACCCCGACGCCGCAAGCCGCGCCGCCCGGCTATACCTGCCCACCGTGCCCGGTCCCGGTTTTTCTGTCCCGCGCGTCCACCTCCGCCACCTCCGCATCCTCCGCCACCTCCGCATGACCCTCATCCGCACGCCGGCCAGCACGCTGCTCTCCCTGACCGCGCTGCTGGTCCTCGCCTCGTGCGCCGGTCGCCAGCAGCTCGCGCCCGTCGCACCCGCAGCGGCCTGCCACGACCCCGCGCGCACCGTCCGCCAGTTCGCCTGGGACAGCCACCGCCATCAAACCATCGCGCACACCTTCGACGCCCTGCCGGGCCCGCCGAACGCCGGTCCGCGGCTCGCTACGCGCCTCGACCGGCTGGCCGACGCGTGGGCCGCCGCCCGCACCGCCAGCTGCACGGCCCACCGC
>NZ_JACCSO010000582.1 GCF_013812955.1 Nannocystis sp.
GCACCCGCGTGATCACCCCCGGGCTGTTCGCCGCCGACACCCAGCTGGGCCTGATCGAGATCGACCTCGAATCCAGCACCCGCGACGACGGCAAGACCACCGAGCACCCGATCCGCGCCGCCCACGACGCCGCCACCGCCGTCAACGCGGCCTCGAGCCTCATCCCCGTGCAGGCCGTCGAGGGCATCACCTCCGCCGCCGTCGCCCCCACCGGCGGACTCATCTCCGGCCAGGTCGCCATCATCGACCTCGTGCACGGCGACCACCGCGGCCTCGTCGCCAAACCCCGGGCCGCCACCGCCGCCCACTTCGGCCAGAACCACGCCGGCTCGCGCGCGGCCACGCTCGCCATGCTCCGCGAAGTCCTCACCGACGCCCGCTCCTTCCCCGCCCGCCGCGCCGCCTTCGAACGCGCGCAATCGCGGCCCCTCTCCGCCCACCCCCTCGACCTCGAGGCCCTCCAGCCCATCCTCCGCCAGCAGGCCGTCCTCACCCTCCACGCCGACCGCGCCTCCGACATCCTCGCCGCCCTCGACCTCGCCGCCGAGTTCAAGCTCCGCCTCACCATCATCGGCGGCGCCGAGGCCTGGAAGGTCGCCGGCGAGCTCGCCCGCGCCAAGGTCCCGGTCATCGTTCAACCGAGCCAAAACCTCCCCGAGTCCTTCGACAGCATGGGCGCCCGCCTCGACAACGCCGCCCTCCTCCACCGCGCCGGCGTGCCCGTCGTGATCGCCATCCTCGGCGGCGTGCACAACCTGCGCAACCTGAATCAGGAGGCCGGCATCGCGGTCGCCAACGGTCTGCCGTGGGAGGCCGCGCTGACGGCCGTGACCCTCGGCCCCGCGCGCGCCTATGGCGTCGAGCGCACGCACGGCAGCGTCGCGGTCGGCAAGGTCGCCAACCTCGTGGTCTGGAGCGGCGACCCCTTCGAGCTGTCGAGCGCGGCGATGCAGGTCTATGTGCGCGGCGCCCTTGTCCCACAAGTGACGCGTCAGACCCTGCTGCGCGACCGCTACCGCGACCTCGAACAATTTAATCGCAAGCGCAACTAGTTCGAGCGCAGCGCAGACGTGACGACCGCGACCGGGCCAGGGTATAGATCATGGTGCGTATGCCGAGTCACCGCCCCACCCACTCTCAGCTCGAGCACGGGCCGATCTTCTCGTGGTACCGGGACCACAACGGCCTCATCTTCACCTCGGGCCACGCCTCCGTCGAGGTCGACAGCCTGAACATCACGCTCGGCGACCTCGCCAGCGAGACCACCGCGACGCTCAACAACCTCAAGCGCACGCTCGAGCGCGCCGGCTCGCAGATGGACAACGTCCTGAAGGTCACGGCCTACATCACGGACATGAACCAGTTCGCCGTGTTCAACGCCGCGTACGCGAAGTTCTTCCCCGGCCCCCGCGTGCCCGCTCGCACCTGCGTCGAGGTCTCTCGCCTGCCCTTCAACTTCAAGATCGAGATCGAGGCCGTCGCCCACATCTGAGCCCGCCGGCTCGAAGCCCGCCCCAGGCTCGAAGCGCACCGCTCAGGCGCCCGAGCCGTCGCCCTCGTCGTCGAGCTTGCCGATCGTCGGCGCTCGAAACTTCGGCGTCGCGCTCGGCGGCATGAAGGTCCCCGGCTGCTCGGGCCGTCCGGCCTTGTTCGGCAGACCCGGCCCATGGCCACCGGTCGGCAAGTTGCCGAGCGGCACATCGGGCACCGCGGGCAGACCGAGCAGCGTCTGCTTGCGCCGGAACACCGGCACATCGACCTCACCGGACGGCGTCACCGGCCGCGCAGGCTCGGGCAACGGCGGCAGCAACGACGGCAACGACGGCAACGGCAGCAGCACCTTGCTCGGATCGCCGACCATGGGCACCACCACCGAAGGATTGATCAACCCCGAGGGGATCATCCCCTTCCCCGAAGACTCCGCCGACAACGCCGTCAACACCGAGTCGACGAGCGACGCAGTCGAGACCACAGGCGATGAGGCAGCCGAGGCAGTCGCAGCGACCGGCACGACCGGCGCCGTCGAATGCGGCGCCGAATCCTCGTCGCTCGTATCCTCTTCCTCATCGGGCTCGTCCTCCTCGATGGAGAACGAGCTCTCGTTCTTGCTCTTGCCCTTGCGGCCGCGCTGATCGGGGATGTTGAGCATCGTCCGCTCCTCGCGGCTGAGCACACCATCGACCGACCGCGCCGAGATCACGCTCGCCTCGCCCGCGGGCCGAAAGCTCGTGGTCGGGTTGTCGAGCTGCGCCTGATCGACAGGGCCGATCTCCCCCGAAACGATCTCACTGGCCGCGAGGTCGCTCGACACGACGATCGTCGTCCGGCGCGAACGTGAGCGCCGCTCGCGACGCAGCTGCGCCTCGATGAACGCCTCCAGCCCCTTGCGCGCGCGCTTGACCAGATCCGCGACCACCGGATCGGCCTCGCCGCCCTGCAAGCTGATCTGCACCTGCTCGAGCAGCTCCGAGGACTCGTCGGTGCGCTCGGTCTTTTGCAGCGCCAGCGCCATCGCGGCGAGCACCCGCGGATGCTCGCCGATCGACTTGCGCGCCGCCTCGACATACGCCAGCGCCTGCTTGTTCTTCTTGTTCGACTCCGTCAACAGCACGATGCCGAGGTCGAGCTGGTCGCGCGGCCCCATCAGGTTCTCCTGCGCCAGTCGCTGCAACAGCTCGCGCGCCTCGGCCCGCTCGCCGCCGACCACCAGCGCGTGGGCCTGGGCGCTCACCAGCATCACCGCGTCGGGTTGCCCCACCAGTCGCGCAGTCGCCACGAAGTTCGCCGCCGCCGCCTTGCCGTCGCCGACCTTGAGCTGCAGCACACCCTCTTGCAGGGTCACCCACGCGTGCGGCGCGAAGAATTGCACCAACGACCGCTGCCGCAGACCGGCGAGCAGCTGCGCCGCCCCTTTACGATCGGCGGCCTGGACCGCGAGCCCCAGGCGCTCGAGGCGCCCGAGCACCAGCACCGGCAGCAACAAGAACAGCCCGAGGCCCGCCAGCACTAGCCCGACCCGCAGCGCCGTCCCCGATGCCAGCAAGCCGGCGAGGACCAATAAACCCGGCAGAGCGAACTGAACAATTCGCCCCTGCACTGGTCGGCCGCTGCGCATCCACAGGTGCGGCGGCACGACGACGGCCGGGAGCTCAATGTGCTTGGCAGCAGCCATGGAACCGTTCGTTGCCGGGCATACCTAGATCAGCGGTAGGCCGCAAGCTGCTTCGGATGCCCACGGGCACCTTTTTAAAAAATCGCCGCGGCGACAGATCCGGCGGGTGCCTGCTAAAATCACTCCAGTGAGCTCCCCACTCGATCTCGGCCGCTTCGTGCAACGCCGGCAGTTTCGCTCCTTCGAGCAGGACATGGCCCGCGTCACCTACGCCTACGGCGTCGACGTCCGCCGCTTCCGCTGGCTCAACCAATCGATGACGGCGCAAACCGTCATGCGCGCCCTCGAGCTGCGCTGGACGGTCGTCGCCGAGGAACTGATGCGCGAGGAGTTGCAGGCCCCCGAAGGTGCCGCCGCGCTGCCATTTCTGCAAGAGATCGTCCGGATCACCGAGCTGCTGCGCCTGACCCTGCCCAGGGTCCGCCTGGTCCGCCCGAACGCGCGCGACCCCTGGCCCCTCGTCACCCCGCTCGGCAACGCCCGTAACAGCGACGACTGGCTCGTCATCGACGCCCAGCGCCTCGCCGCCCTGGCACCCCCACAGCGCGCCTTCCTGCTCGCCCAGGGCCTCGGCCACATCCAATGCGGCCACGCGGCGCTGTTCATGGCCCACTACGTCTCGGCCCGCGAGCACCGCGGCCACGCCGCCCTGCGCCTGCTGCTGCGCCCGCTGAGCCGCATCGCCGCCTTCTCGGCCGACCGCGCCGCCCTGCTCGCAGCGGGCGAATTTGAGCCCGCCGCCCAGATGCTCGCCCGCAGCGCCCAGGATCTCCCACCCTGGTACCCGAGCCTCGCAACCCTCCCCGAACGCCGCCGTGCCCTCGAAGAATTCGACCGCAGCCGCGTGGTCGCCCGCGTCCGCTCGAGCCACCGCTTCGCCCAGGCCAATCCTTCTGTCACCGTCCTGGTCGAGCAGCTGATGCAGCGCCAAACCCCGGACGCCCTCCCCGAAGCCTCCCCGTCCACCACCGACACCACCACCACGCCAAGCACGCCCACCACCGACAGCGCCGCGCCCGCGGGCTCGCCGGAGTTCGCGGCGGGCTACGCGGTCCCGGCCGACGCCTGGCCGCTCGCACGCTGCGACCAGCGTCTCACCCAGCGCCTGGGGATCTTATAAATTGATGCCGAACGCCGACCTGTCCCCCAGCGACCTCGCGTCCACCCTCCACGATCGCGCCCAGGAGCTCGCCGACATCGCCGGCAAGCTCGGCCTGCCGCAGCTCGGCGAGCACATCCTCAGCGACACCGATCGCCGCCTCGACCGCGCCCAGCTGCGCGTGCTCGTGCTCGGTGAGATCAAACAAGGCAAGAGCACGCTCATCAACGCGCTGCTCGGCGAGCCCCTCCTCCCCAGCGGCGTCACCCCGACCACCGGCGCCGTCGTCCAGATCGTTCGCGGCGACGAGCTCGGCCGCTTCCTCATCGCCCCCGACGGCCAGCGCAATTCCCTCGTGCCCGAGACCTTCGCCAGGCTCGCCCGCGGCAAAGAAGACTTCGTCGGCTCCCTCCTCCTCACCACCCCGAGCCCGCACCTCCCCCCGGGCGTCGAACTCATCGACACCCCCGGCATCAATGACCTCGCCCGCTTCCGCAGCCTCATCAGCCGCGGCGAGCTCCCGCGCGGCGACGCCATCATCCTCGTGCTCGACGCCACCCAGGTCCTCAAGCTCACCGAGGTCGCCTTCCTCCGCGACGCACTCATCGCCCTCGGCGGCACCGAGGACACCGGCGCCACCCTCCTGCTCGCCCTCAATCGCATCGACCTCGTCCCCGAACCCGACCGCCCCACCCTCGTCGACCACATCCATCGCGAGCTGACCGCCGTGCTGCCCGGCCCGGTCGAGGTGTTTCAAACCGACGCCCGCGGCGCCAGCAAGCAGCCGGACAGCGACAGCTTCGGCGCCCGCGAAGTCGCCCGCCTGCGCGCGCGCCTGCTGACCCTCGCCGGCACCACCAAGAAGGTGCTGCCGACCCGCACGCGCGCGAGCCTGCAGCGCAGCGTCGACCTGCTGCTGCACCACACGGCCGTCGAGGCCCGCGCGCTTCGCCTCGAGTCCGCGGCCCTCCAGGCCGAGCTCGCCGCGGTCCGTGACGCATACACGCAGCAGCGCCTCGACCTCGACCACATCGAGGCGACGATCACCGCCGGCCGGGCCCAGATCGCCCGCACCGTCCACGAGCACCTCGTCGACTTCCGCGCCGAGCTGCAGGCCTCGATCCTCGCCCAGCTCGAGCGCAGCGACCTGCGCACCACCGCCGACCTGCTGCCCGGCGCGATCCAGGACGCGCTGCTCCACTTCACCTACCACGAGGTCGAGCGCCTCCGCCTCGCCCTCGAGCAGCTCACCCGCGACGCCATCCACACCTGCGGCGAACAGGCCCAGCGGCGCCTCGCCGAGACCATGCTCAACCTCGGCTTTCGCGGCCCCGCCATCCACCTCGAGCCGCCCTCCGTCGGCGTCGAGGCCGGCACCCTCGCCGTCGGCATCGCCGGCACCGCCATCATGTACTTCGGCAACATCGTCGCCGGCATGCTCGTCACCATCGCCGCCCCGCTCGCCACCATGTACCTGCGCGAACGCTCGGTCCGCGAGCTCCGCGACGCCGCCCGCAAGACCGTCCCCCACGCCCTCACCCAGAGCTTCTCCGACCTCGAGGCCACCCTCCTGCGCGCCGTCGATGCCAACGTCGCCGGCCTGCGCGAGTTCATCGTGCTCGCCCACAACCAACTCGGCGCCCAGCTCCAGGCCCTGCTCGAGCGCGCCGCATCCTTCACACCACCCGCGCTGCCCGCCGCCAACACAGCCGGTCCTGACTCCACTGGCCCCACTGGCCCCACGGCCTCCGGCCTGACCGGCTCCGGCCCCACTGGCCCCACGACCTCCGCCGCCTCCGCGACCCCCGCCGCGGTCGCCACCCCGGACCCACGCCGCGCGGCCCTCGCCGAACTTCGCACCTTCGAGCAGCGCCTCGAGCAGCTTCGCACCGAGCTCGCTCACCTCGCACCCACCCCCGAGCCCGAATGACCAACGGCAGCGACGACCGCAAGGACGACCCCCCGGCACCCGCCACCACCCTGCGCTCGGTCGGCAGCGCGCTCGGCGGCTGGGCCAAGCGCGTCGGCACGTTGATCGGCGAGGTCGCCGGTCCGCAACAACCAGAGGAGGTCATGCGCGCCCTCACCGAGGCCCGTGACCTTCGGCTCGCCGGCAAGTTCAGCGCCGCCCACACGCGCCTTCAGGATCCACTCAAAGCCCGCCCCAACGACCCGAGCCTGCTGCTCAGCCTCGCGCTCACCCTCGTGCAGCAGGCCCTCGTCGAGCCCGCCCGCGCCGATGTATTGCACGCCTTCGCGCAGGGCCTCGGCAAGCGCGCCGAACGCAACCCCGCCGTCCTGCTCGTGGAGGCCACCCAGAGCCTCCTGCGCCGCGAATTCGACCCCAGCCTCGACGCCCTGCGCCGCGTCCGCAAGCCGGTCGACGACATGGTCGGCGGTCTGCAACCCGAGACCCGCTTCGTCTTCCACCTGCTGATCACCCTCGCCCACGCCAGGCGCGGCCGCCACGAACGCGCCCAGCTCGAGCTGCACAAGACCCGCGCCCGCCTGCCCGAGGGCACCCGCGGCCCGCTCCGCCAGCTCCTGCTCGCCGAGGGCGCGCAGATCTCCCTCGCCACCGAAAGCCTCGACGAGGCGATCGCCTGGCTCGGCAGCGAGGCCGAACCAGCCCCCGGCGACACCGATGACGCCGCCGCTCGCACCGCCCGCGCCTACCTCGCCCTCGCCCTCGCCGCCAAAGGCGACCGCCTCGGCGCCGAGGCGGCCCTCGCCCGCGTCGCCCCCGACGACCCGACCTGGGACGAACTCCGGGTCCGCATCGGCCTGTGCCTTGGGACAGGTCCCGAGAGCCAGCCCGAACTCACCCGCGACCTCGCCCTGCGCCACCTCCAGCGCAACCCCGACGAACCCGGCCGCAAGCGCCTGTGGGCCCTCGCCGAGGCCGCCACCTGGCCGAGCAGCGGCACCCTCGCCCCGCTCCCCGCCCGCACCGCCTGCCTCGAGGCCTTGCTGGATGCCGCCCGCACCGCGCCGCCCGACCTCGTCGAGCCCTCGCTGCAAGAGCTCGCGCACCTGTCCCTTCGAGCAGATCTACTCCCCGACTCGGTCGTCACCGCGATCCGCAAGCAGCTGCAACACCACGGCGCCACCGCCCCCGAGGAACTGCGCCTCGTGCACGCCCGCAAGCGCCTGCAAGACCACGACGAGCAGGCCAGCGACGACTTCCTGCCCGGCCCGCCGCCGCGCTTTCGCGCCCAGGCCGACCTCGGCGGCCCGCACGGCCCCGACGAGGTCTCGCCCCTGCGCGACGCCGGCCTGCGCCTCGGCGTGCTCCGCAGCCAGCGCGCCCTCGCCTCCGCCGAGCTGTGCCTGCAGCGCGATCTCCCCGAGCCCGCCCAGGAGTACCTCGTCGAGGTCCTGACCGAATTCCCGGAGCACAGCCACGCCCGCGCCCTGCTGATCCAGCTCGCGCGCCCGGTCGACAGCAACCGCCTCGAGGACCTGCTCACCGCCGCCACCGGCCTGCTCGCCGCGATCCCCGGGCGCATCCTCGGCGTGCCGCTCGGCGGCGTGCAGGAGGCCCTCACCGGCGTCATCGCGGCCCGCGAGCGCCTCGCCAGGCCGCTGACGATCGCCATCATGGGCGAGTTCTCGTCCGGCAAGAGCACCTTCATCAACGCCCTGCTCGGCGAGGCCGTCGCGCCGATGGGCGTGCTGCCGACGACCTCCACGATCAACCTGTTTCGTCGCGGCCCCTCCGGCAGCGCCCGCGTCCACTACCGCGACGGCTCGATCGGCACCGTCGCCCGCGACGAGGTCCACACCTTCCTGCAACACCTCGACGACCTCGAGGCCAGCCGCATCCGTCACATGGAGATCGAGCGCACCGGCCCCCGCCTCGGCGAGGCCGCCGTCGTCGACACCCCCGGCCTCAACGCCCTCGACGCCTTCCATGAACGTGTCACCCGCGAGTTCGTCGAGGAAGCCGACGCCATCATCTGGATCTTCTCTGCCACCCGCGGCGGCGCGGCCTCCGAGGGCAGCGCACTCAAGAGCCTGTGCGCCGACGGCCGCCAGGTCCTCGGCGTGCTCAACAAGGTCGACACCCTCGAGCCCGAGGAGCGCGCCGAGCTCGTCGCATACCTGCAGGACCAATTCGGCGCCCTCCTCCTCGACGTCATCCCCGTCTGCGCCAGCGCGGCCCTCGAGCTGCGCACCCAGCATCCTTCTTTCGCGCGCAGCCCCGACGAGAGCAACGCCCCCGCGATCCCCGCGGGCCTCGACCACGATCACGACTCGGCCCCCGCGGCCGACCCCTTCATCGCCGTCGAGGACGCCCTCGAGCGCCACTTCTTCGAGCGCGCGCGCGAGCTCAAGCGCGCCCTGACCGCTCGCCGCCTCGCCGACGCGATGGCCCGCGCCCGCGCGGCCGTGCTCGCCACCGCCACCGCCCTCGACGCCAAGGCCGACGCCGCCGCCATCGGCGACGCCAGCGACCCCGCCCAGCTCGAGTTTCGCCTCGTCAACTTCGCCGACGCCATCTACGGCCAGATCCTCGGCCTCGACGACGTGCTCACCCGCGAGTGCCTCTCCCTCGGCATCCTCCGCCCCGGCGCCGCCCCGGCCCGCGCCTTCCTCGCCCCGCAAGACGCCACCTACCTGTCGGCTGTCCTCCGGGACAGCATGCTGCGCGCCCTCCAGACCTCCCTCACCGACCTGACCCAAACGCCAGGTGCCGAGGCCCTCGGCGACGTGCTCACCGGTCGCCTCGTGCCCTGGGCCCAGGGCTTCCTCGACAGCCTCGACTCCTCCGGCTTCGTCGCCAGCCTCGTGCAAGAGCACGGCCCCGCCGTCGCCAAGGGCGAGGGCGCCCTGCGCGAGCGCTACCGCGTCGCCCTGCAGCCGGTCGCCGCCAGCTGGCGCAAGTTCGTGCGCGGCCTGTTTCGCCACATCCGCGAGGCGCATCGCCAGGCCCGCCACACCGCAGCATCGGCGCCGCGGGCCGAGGCGCTGCGCCTGCGCACGACCACGGTCGCCAGCCTCGACGCCGTGGTCACCAGCCTCGAGAGCGTCGCGCCATGAAGGACCACGTCTACGGCGTCGACGAAGCCGGCCGCGGCCCGGTCCTCGGACCGATGGCGCTCGCGGTGGTCGTGCTCGACCGCAAGTCGACGCGCGCGCTCACCAAGCTCGGCGTCCAGGACAGCAAGCGCTTCGGCGCCGGTCCCAGGGCGCAGGAGCAGCGCGCCGCCCTCACCGCGCAGATCCACAAGCACGCGATCGCCTGGACCTGCGAGCTCGTGTCCGTCGAGATCATCGACGAGCACACCTTCCGCGGCCAGCTCAACCGCCTCGAGCAAGACGTCGCCTTGCAGCTGCTGCGCCGACTCGGCGCCTCGCTCGAGGCCGCGATCATCTGCGACGGCGCCAACCTGTTTCGCCCGCTGCAGCAACACTACCCCCGGCTACAGGCCGTGAACGACGGCGAGTCCCACCACGTCGCCGTCGCCGCCGCCTCGATCATCGCCAAGCACGCCCGCGACACCGCCTTCGCCGAGATCTGCAGCCGCTACGAGCCGGAGTTCGGCCCCGTCGCCGGCGGCGGTTATGCCAACGCCGCCACCCGCCGCTTCCTCACCGCCTACGCCGCGGCCCGCGGCGGCCTGCCACCCGAGGCCCGCAAGAGCTGGGGCGCCGAGAAGCTCCCAACACGGCCCGCGACCACCCAGCTCTCCCTCGCCGAGCTCTGAGTTCTGAGAACCTGTCCACAAAGACAGCCCAAAGATCCCGGACCGCGCTCACCCAACTCGCGCGCCGGAGTCGAGGGCACACAGCCTGTCCTCAGAGACATCTCCGAGGTCCCGGACCCGCGTGGTCGCGCCTGCCCTCTTTCTCTTTCTTAAAGAAGGGGCTCACTCCTTATTAAAATCCGCGAGCTCGGTGCGCAGCTTGTCGAGCGCGTAGCGCATGCGACTCTTCACCGTGTTCTCCGGCGCGCCGACGATCTCCCCGATCTCCTTGAACGACAGCCCGCTGACCTGTCGCATCAGGAACACCTCGCGCTGGTCGTCGGGCAGCCCGTCGATCGCTGCGGCGATGCGCTCGCGGATCTGCGGCGCTGCGGCGGCGTCGTCGGTCGCCACCTGGTCGGCCGCGACCGTGTCGAGCATCACCGGGCCGTCTTCACCGCCCGAGCCGCGCCGCGGCGCGTCCAGCGACACCGTGCGGCGAAACTTGGCCCGCCGACTCTCATCGACGCACAGGTTGCGGGCGATCGTGTACACCCAGGTCGTGAACTTCGCCGTCTGCTCGTAGCGCTGCTTCGACCGCACCACCCGCAGAAACACCTCCTGCAACATCTCCTCCGCGCGGCTGCGATTTTGCACGCTGCGCAGCAAGAAGTTGAACAGTCCGCGGCGGTGCCTGACCACGAGCACATCGAAGGCGCGCGCCTCGCCCTCACGAAAGCTCACCATCAGAGCCTCGTCGGCCCGCGTCTCCTGCAATGCGCCGGATGTACCGGTTGCACCGGCGGACGCCGGACCAGATGCGGATGGGCCGGATGGGGGGCCAGTGCTGTGGACTTCGTCCATGCCGTCGAAGCTGGGGCGGTGAAAGTGTGCGCCCATGCCCGAATCCCTGGCAAGCGGTCTGTTCGCGCGCCGGGGATCGCCGCTGCGAGGCCCCGGATGGCCTTCGTGGCCCCGGCACTGCCCGCGCCGGCCCTCAGCGCAGCAGTCGGGTGCGCGGTCGCGGCTGGTCTTTGGGACAGAAGGCCCCGCTACGCCCGCCCGACACGAAGCCCGCCAGCGGCGCACCGCAGCGCGGACAGGGTTCGCCGGCCCGGCCATAGACCTTGAGATCGTCCTGATTGCGACCGACCTCGCCGACGACGTTTCTGAAGTCTTTCAAGGTCGTGCCGCCGTTCTCGATCCCCTGGCGCAGCACGGTGACCACGGCGACGGCGAGTCGGTCCCAGGCGCTTCGATGCAAGCGACGGGCCTCGAGCTGCGGGTGGATCCCCGCGAGGAACAGGGCCTCGACCGCATAAATATTTCCGAGTCCGGCGACCGCCGACTGGTCGAGCAATGCGTCCCGGATCGGCCTGGAAGATCCCCCGAGCGCCTGCTCGAGCACGGCCCCCGAGAACCCGGTCTCGAGTGGTTCTGGCCCGAGCTCGGCGATCGGCGGCGTCGCATACAGTTGATCCAACGGTCCGGCTCGCAGCCCGCCGAAGCGGCGCGGATCGACCAGTCGCAGCTCACGGCCGTCCGCGAAGCCCAGCGCCAGGTGGGTATGCAACACCCGCGCTTGCTCGGCCGAGGCGATGCCGCAGCGTCCGCTCATCCCGAGGTGGATCACCAGCCCGAGCGCCGCCCCATCTTCACCCGTGAACGACCACAGGATGTACTTTCCGCGGCGTCCGACTTCACCCGGCATCGCCCCCTGCAGACAGCCGAGGTTCTCCTCCGCCCAGTGCTTGCCGATGCGCAGCCGCGCCGGACTGCGCCACAGTGAACGGACCGGCGTCCGCAGCTGCGCGGCGACCAGGCCGCGGCGCACGGATTCGACTTCAGGGAGCTCCGGCACCGTCGTCTCCCTGACCGACGGCGTCGGCCTCGGCCTCGCGCGCGCGCTGCAGCGCGGCGAACTCCTCGGGGCCGAGCCGCTCGGGCCGAATATTCGGGTCGATCCCGGCCGCGATACACCAGCGCAGCGCCGCCTCGCGACTGTCCAGCGAGGACAGCGCGTTGCTGAGCATCTTGCGCCGCTGCTGGAACGCCGCCCGCACCAGCAGCCGATAGCCCTCGTCGTCGCGCACCACCCCGCGGACCTGGGCGCGCGGATCGAGGCGGATCACCGTGGAGTCGACGCGCGGCGGCGGCAAAAAACATCCACGATTCGCCGAGCACACCCGGGAGATCGCCCGCACGCGCGACAGCACCGCCGTGACGCCGCCGTACTCGCGCGAGCCCGGCGGTGAGCACAGCCGATCCGCGACTTCCTTCTGAACCATCACCACCCATGGCCCGGTGATCGCGTGGTGATCCAGCAGCTTGAACAGCAGCGGCCCCGTCAACTGATACGGAAGATTCCCGACGATCGCCGGCGGCTGCGACTGCCCCGTCGCCGCGCTCGCATAGTCGAAGCGCACCGCATCGGCCTCGTGCAGCACGAAGTTCGGGCGGTCCCCGAGCTCCGCGCGCAGCACCGTGCACAGGTCGCGATCACGCTCGATCGCCCACACCTCGGCGCCCGTCCCCAGCAGCCGGTCCGTCATCGTCCCGAGGCCGGCACCGATCTCGACCACGCGCATCCCGGGCTTTGCGCCCGAGGCGCGCACGATCGCGTCGTGCACCTCGATCGCGTGCAAGAAATTTTGCCCCCAGCTGTGCCGCGCGTGCAGCCCGTGGCGGCGCAGCAGCTGGCCTGGCGCGTCGATCATCTGTACTCCTCGCGGCGAACCCGGATCATGCGGCACCCTGTGCGCCGTCGATCGCCCGGCTCGCGAACACTTGCACCTTCGGGGTCAACCCGGCCTGCATGCGCAGCGCCGCGGCGGCCCCGATCATCGCCGCATTGTCGCCGCAGTAGCGCAGCGCCGGCGTCCACAACTCGAAGCCATCGCTCGCCGCGGCGGCCGCGAGCGCGTCACGCAGCCCACGATTGGCCGACACACCGCCGACCACCGTCATCGCCGTGCAGCCGAATTTGCGACGTGCCGCGCGGGCCTTCGCGACCAGCACCTCGATCACGGCCGCCTGGAACGACGCGCACAGGTCGGCGAGCGCCGCCCGCGAGTCCGGCTGTCCGTGGCGTTCGACGTGCACGGACACGGCCGTCTTGAGGCCCGAAAACGAGAACTCGAAGCGCTCGCGATCGGCCAGCATCGCCCGCGGAAAGTGGATCGCTTTCGGGTCGCCCTCGGCCGCGAGCGCATCGATGACGGGCCCGCCGGGATAACCGAGACCGAGCAGTTTGGCGACCTTATCGAAAGCCTCACCCGCCGCGTCGTCGCGCGTCGACCCGAGCACTCGATAATTTCCCAGCCCCGAGACCAGCACCAATTCGCTGTGTCCACCGGAGACCGAGAGCGCCAGGTGCGGCGCGAAGCGACGTGCGGGCCGCTCCGCATCTCCGAGGAACGGAGACATCAGGTGCCCTTCCATGTGGTGGATCCCGTACAGCGGCAGCCCCGTGGCGAGCGCCAATCCGTGTGCCAGTTGAACGCCGACCAGCAGCGCGCCGACCAGTCCGGGGCCCTCGGTCACGGCCAGCCCGTCGAGATCTTCGAGCCCGATGTTCGCGCTCGCCATCGCCTCCTGCAGCACGGGCACCGCCGCGGTCAGGTGGTGTCGACTTGCGAGCTCCGGCACGACCCCGCCGAACTTCGCGTGCACTGCCACCTGCGAGGCGATCACGCTGGTGTGCACATACAAGCCTTCGACGACGGCGCAGGCCGTCTCGTCGCACGACGACTCGATGGCGAGGATCTTCGGGCCGTGACGCATCGCAGTTCGGACCGTCAGCGGCCCAGCGTGGGGTAGCGCGCTTTCGCGGCGAGTTCAAGCGCCCGCCGGTTCAAGCGCCAGCTACTCACCGCGAAGGGTCTTGATCTGCAGGCGGATGCTCCCGGCGTAGCGAGATTTGGGGTCGAGCTCGAGGAAGCGCTCGTACGCGGCGATCGCGGCCACCCCGGCGCCGCGCTCCTGCTCGATCACCCCGAGCGCCATATAGGCCTCCACCAGCCCCGGATCACTCGTCAACGCCAGATCCACCGCTTGCTTCGCCAGATCCAGCTCGCCCAGCTCGAGCAGCACGTTGGCCCGCAGCAGCCGCGCCGGCGCATGATTCGGCGCGGCCCGCAGCACCTCGTCCACCGCCACCAGCGCCTCCGGCAGCCGACTCGCCCGATGCAACTTCGCCGCGCGCTCGAGCGGAACCCTCAACGCCGTGAGATCGACCTCCGCCGGCTCCTCCAGTGTCGGCGCCGGCACCTCGGGCGCCGTCGCATCGACAGGCACCGGCACGGGGACCGGCGCCGGGAGCTCCGGCGGGACCCGATCCTCGCCACGCTTCGTGGTCACCTCGTCGTGCTTCGGCGCCGCGGGAGGCATCGCCTTGGGGGTCGACGGCGGGCGAGGAGTGGCGGCGCCCGACATCTTCACCGCGACGAGCGCGACCGCCGAGAGCGCCGCCAGTGTCCCCCACAAACCCCAGTTCGACCGCGGCTTGGAGATCGGCTCGGGCTCCGCGGCGGGGATCACAGGCGCCGGCGCCGGCTTGAGCGACGCGACCAGGGCGCTGAGTCGGCCCATGTCGTCCGAGCTCTCCTCGAGCAGTTGCGGCGAGACATCCTTGAGCCAGCTGGTCGAGGCCGTCGCGCGTGACGCCTCGGCGGGTCGTGACTCGTTCGCGGCCGCGGTCACGGCCGAGTTCGCGGCCACGTGCACCGCCGAATTCGCGGCCGCGCCGATCCGCGAAGACTGCGAACGAACGACGATGGACGTCGACGGCGAGTGGGTGCGAGCGTCGGGAACACCATCACCACGGGCGGACTGGAGCTCGCCGAAGGCCTCGGCGCGGGCGGTGCCCATCGGCACGGCGATGCAGCCGTCGATCGCCTCGAGGCGTTGCACGGTGAGGCCCTCGAGGATCGCGCTCGGCGGCGCCTTATCGGTGATGCGCTGCCGGGGCGTGGTCGGCTGGAGCACGCGGTCATCCTCCGACTCCGCCGGCAGCTCACGCACGTCCTCGGGGATGCCACCCACCAGCACGTCGTCATGATCTGCGTTCGCGCTGAGATTGGGGAATGGCAACGGAAAGGCCGGCAGCGGCGGGAGGTCGGCCGCCGTCGCCACCGGCACCACCGTCTCGACCGGGCCCGCCGGCAGCGGTGGAACTCCGGCGCGGGTCACTGCCGGGTCCCAGGTCTCGGCCGTGCGGGGATCGGGTGTGAGCGGCTCGACGAGCTCGTCTTCCCCGCTGCCGAGCTCATCCGTCAGCAGGCCCTCGAAGTACAGACCACCGATCATCTGCAACACCTCGAGGTCATCGACCCCGGCGTCGTCGATGATCGCGATGATCGTGCGCCGGCCATCGAAGCGCCGCAGCAACGCCGCCTCGGCGGACGGCAGCGGCTCCGAACGGACCGCGAGCAGGCGCTCGTCCAGGGTCAAGATGTGGTCGAGCGGCGGCAGGCCCTCGAGCAGCCGGACCCACTCGTCGACCCGCCGCATGCCTTCCATCAACAGCGTCTGGGTCGCATCCTCGATCACGCTGGTGCGGCTGATCGTCCGGAACTCGACCTCGAAGGTCCCCTCGCTGATCCCCAGCAGCCGGTACACCGCCGCCGCTGCCTGCAGACGACCCATCTGCGCGTCGATCACCTTGCCGTCGCGAAACCACACGGTGGCATTGCCGAGGTCGGTCTCGAGCTCGATCGTCCCGCTCTTGCGCGAGATCTCGATCGTCTGCAGCAGGTCGACGATCGCCATGTCGGCGAGCTGTCCGCTGAACTTGGTGCGCGCGTCCTTGCGGCCGATCCGCTCCTGCTGCTTGCGCTGCAGCAGCATCTTCACCCGCGTCATCACCTCTTTCACGTAGATCGGCTTGGTGAGGTAGTCCTCGACCCCGAGCTCGAGCCCACGGACTTTGTCTTCCAGCTCGCCTGCGCTGGTCAGAAAGATGAAGGGGATCGCAGCCCAGCGCGGGTCCTGTTTGACCGAGCGACAGAACTCGAAGCCATCACCACCACGCAGCTGCGTGTCGGAGATGATCAGATCCGGCTCGGCGTGCTCGAGGTACTGCAGCCCCTGCTCGGCGCTTCCGGCGGTCGTGATGCTGAAGCCCGCCTTGCGCAGGCTGACCTCCAGCACCCGCAGATTTCGGGCATATCCGTCGACGAGCAGCAGGTTCTGGCGAGCCATGGTCCCGTCCCCTACCGACCCCGGCCGGCCAGGCCGGCGAACGCCCGTACCACGCGTCTTCGGCCTGATGGGATCACGATTGAGCGCACCCTGTCCGCCCACGATAGCAACCGCCGAGGCCCGATCGCAAGCCAACGGATCTGCATCCTGTGGGCGCAAAAGTGCCCCTCCGTGCCCGATCCGGGGAGATGACATGTCCCAAAGGACATATCACGGGAGCGCGCCGAAGTCCCGTCCCATCCTTTAAATACCCCGGTGTCACCCGCGACGCGGCCCGGTCGCCGCGATCCGCCGATCTTCCAGGTTGCGGCGCGCCCATCTGCTAGGTTGCGCCGGTGCAGGCCGACCCGGAGCAGGACCCCGACGATGACATGGCCTGGTGGCGTCGCCTGCCGCAACGGCCAGTCACCGCGACGCTGATCTCCGTCTGCCTGCTTGCCTATACAGCGAGCTTCGCCGCGGCGGTCGCCAGCTCGGCGGAGCCGCTGGACACTGCCCTTCGAAGTCTGTGGAGCCTCGAGGGTAGCGAGGCGGTGTTGGTGAACCTGGGTGCTCTCGACCTCACCCATGTCTGGGTGGACGGCGAGTGGTGGCGGGTGCTGACGACGGGATTCCTCCATGGGTCCTGGCTTCACCTGTTGCTAAACATGACGGCGTTGGGGTCGATCGGCGACTGGGTCGAGCACGCTTGGGGGCCATGGCGCACCCTGTTGCTGTTTCTGGCCAGCAGCGCCGGTGGTTGCCTCGCCTCCCTGATGTGGTGTGAGTCTCAGCTGGTCGTCGGCGCTTCTGCCGGCGTTCTTGGGCAGGCAGCGGCCCTCTGGCTGGCGCGTCGCTTCGGCTCCGAAGACCTTCAAGAGAAGATCTTTCCGATCTCGGTATTGAGCCTCGGCATCCTCATCGGCCTGTGCCTGTCTCTGGGCCTGGTGATCCCGGGGATCGCTCAGGCCGGCCACATCGGCGGACTGATCACCGGGGCGGCGCTCGGCGTGCTGCTGCTACGGAGGCGGTCCACATGGCTGAACTCGCTCGGCGGGTTGGGTGTGGCTGGCGGACTGCTCACGGTCGCGCTGCTCGGTCGGGCGCCGACCTGGCAGGTGCAGTATCACGCGATGCTCGGGTTCCGCGCGACCGTCGACGGCCAGGTGGAAGCGGCGAAGCACCACTTCGACGATGCTCTGACCCGCGACCCGGACAACGGGTCGCTGCTCAATGCGGTGGCGTACCAGCTCGCGCTCGACGGAGTGGAGCTGGAGCTGGCGCAGTCGTACGCGCTTCGGGCGCTTTCGACTGACCCGGCGAACCCCAATTTTTTAGACACGCTCGGGTGGATCTTTTGTCGCAAGGGCCAGGCCGCTGCTGCGGACCCTTTGCTCCGGGCCGCAGTGGCACTATCGGACGAGGCGGTCCCCGAGGTCATCGCCCACGTGGACGAGTGCAGCTCCGCCGCGGTCCCCCGCCCAATTTTTTAAGAAAAGAATAGTGTTCCACGTGGAACATTCCTGAGTAGCTTCAGCCCACCGCTCATCACTCCGTTCGCAGAGGGGCCCCGGCGGGACGCGACACTGGCGCGAGCGCGGCCTCAGGGCGACCGCCCCGGACGCCAGCGTGGCGCAGCAGGGCAGGGGCAACCCCGACATTGAAGCGAGCGCGGCCTCCTCTCAAAGGCGAGCGTGAAGCCGTGACAGTGGTGTGGCGCCTGAGTGGGATTGAAGCGAGCGCGGCCTCAGGACGAGCGCGGCCTCCTCCTCTTAAAGAGGAGAGTGAAGCCGGCCAGAATTGTTCCACGTGGAACACTTTACTGAGAAGACTTGCCGATGTTCCACGTGGAACATCTCCCCAGCAACCGGATCAGGGCCCAGCCAACCGCTCAGCCTCGACGCGATAGCCCCGTACCGACCAGCGCGCACCCTCGACCGCATCAACAACAGTCCAGCCTTCAGGGTCGGCATCACCTCGATGCAAATGCGCGACGGTCACCCCGCCGTTCACAAGCAGCGCGGCCGATGACTCGAGCCACACACCTGGCGAAAACACAGCCCGCGCGGAGGCCCACTCAAAAAGCCCAAGTCCAGCGTCCCGTCGGCCCTGAAGCTCGATACCCCCCGCCTCGAGCCGTCCGCGAATCACTCGTCCGCGCCCTCCCGACTGCGCCATCATCAGCTCGAGGAACGACGCCCTGCGCTCACGCGGTTCGACGAGCACGACCTCGACCGGCAAACACGCAGCAACGATCAGCCCCGGGAATCCCGCCCCCGACCCAACATCGATCCAGCGCTGCCCCGCCGAACAGCCGAGTCTACTGGCGAGCGTCACCACCTGGAGCCCCTCGCCGATCTGCTCGGCCAGCGCCGGTAGGTCCTTGGCGCCGCTCAAGTTCATCACCCGTCCAAATCGAAGCCACTGTTCGGCGAGTCGCTCGAGTTTTTCCCAGGGCAACGCAACAGCCAAACCCATGGCCTCGACCGCAGGCGCCAGCAATTTTTGGAGAGGAGATCGATCCTTGCTCATGCCCACGGAAACGCAGTAGAAACAGCACGGAACGACGGCTGTCAAGAGCGCTCCCCGATGAATCACCTCGACCGCCGGCTTCGAACCCGCCTTGAAACCCTCGAGGGCGCCGGGCTGAGCCGCGTCCCGCCGAGCATCACCGAGCGCGACGGCGTGCGCTACCGGATCCACGATCGCCCCGTCGTCGGCTTCTGTAGCAACGACTACCTCGGCCTCGCCAATCACCCAAGCTTCGCCGGGCTCGCCCCGACAGGGAGCGGCGCCACCGCCTCGCGCCTCGTCTGCGGCGATCTGCCCGAGCATCGCCGCGTCGAGGCTCGCCTCGCCGAGCTCGCAGGCACTGAATCAGCCGTCCTGTTCCCGAGCGGCTTCCAGCTCAATGTCGGGGTCCTCCCCGCACTGATCGAGGCGACGGATCGAGTTTCCAGCGACGCCCTCAACCACGCCAGCCTGATCGACGGCCTTCGACTCGCCCGCGCCCAGGTCGAGGTCCTGCCCCACGGCACCGCCCCTCCCGCAGTCGGTGAGGCCCCGCTTCACTGGTGGGTCACCGAGGCCCTCTTCTCCATGGACGGCGACTACGCGGATCCCACCGCCCTGGGCGCTCACCTCGAGGCCGGCGGTGGGCTCTACCTCGACGAAGCCCACAGCTTCGGTCTCTTCACCGCCGCCACTGGCCGCCCGACGGGCTTCGCCGGGCGCCACAACCTCCAGCCCACGGTCCTGGTCGGAACCCTCGGGAAATCCTTCGGCTGTGCAGGCGCCTTCGTTGCCGCATCCACCCTGACCTGCCGATGGATCCGTGCCTGTGCACGCAGCTTCGTGTTCAGCACCGGACCCTCGCCGATGGCCAGCGCCCATGTCGAACACGCCATCGAGCTGCTCGCCGGTCCCGAAGGCGACCTTCGACGACAGCAGCTCTGGGCGAACATCGACCGCCTGGCCACCCACCTCCGGGTGTCACCACGCTCACCGATCTTCAGCATCATCATCGGTGACAACCAGGCCGCCATGGGTCTGAGCGCCGCCTTGCTCGAGCGCGGCTGGCATGTCCAGGCGATCCGTCCTCCGACTGTTCCACGTGGAACGGCCCGCTTGCGCATCACGATGACCGCGAGCCACGACACGACCCAGATCGATGCCTTCGCCACCGACCTCCGCGAGTTGCTCGCGGCCGACCACGGCGACCTCACTTGCCGATACAAAATCGGCTGAAAATACTGCGCAACACCTCATCCCCGATCGGCCCGAGCAGGCCACGGCCGCTGACCTCGGCGAGTCGATGTTCCGCGATGCCGAGCTGGAATCCGACGACCTCGAGCAAGCCCTCGACCGCGAGCAGGCCATCGGCCTCCGCCAACGCCGCGAGCGCATCACTGGCCCGATCGCGATGCCGGGCCAACCCGATCCACGGCAAGCGCCCGCGCGACTCGGCCCACTGCGCCAGCGCGTCCCGGACCTCACCGACACCTTGCGCGCTCGCCACGGCTCCGACCCATCCCGCCCGCCGCGCCCCGAGATCTCGCTTGTTCTCGACACACACCACTTCCCCGGGTGGTGCCCCGAGCAACTCGGTGTCGGCAGCCTCGACCCACACGACCAGGTCAGCCCCATCCATCTGCTCGCGACTGCGAAGGATCCCCGCGTCCTCGAGCACGTCGCACGCCACGCGGAGTCCGGCCGTGTCGACCAGCACGACTTCATGCGCACCGAGGCGCAGCTCTGCCTCGACATAGTCGCGCGTCGTGCCGGGCAGCGGCGAGACAATTGCCCGCGGCCGTCCGAGCAACGCGTTGAACAGCGCGCTCTTCCCGGCATTCGGCGGCCCGGCCAGCACGACCCTGGCCCGCTCCCGCGAGCGCCGGCTGACCTCGAAGCGCGCGACCCAGGACCCGAGCACCGCCGCGACCTCGGAGATCTCCCCACGCCACCTGGTCAGGTCGCCCTCGGCGACATCGTCCGGAAAGTCGAGGTTGGCCTCAATTTCACAGCGAAGCGCATGCACCTGCCCCACCAGCGCTTCGACCTCCCGCCCGAGCTCGCCGGCGACCAGTCGGCGCGCCTGCTCGAGCGCCGCGTCCGTCTGCGCCGCGATCAACGCGGCGATGCCCTCGGCCTGCTCGAGGCTCAGGCGCCCGTGCTCGAAGGCCCGGCGACTGAACGCGCCGGCATCGGCAGCGACCGCCCCGAGCGTCAACAACCGCTCGAGCACGCTGCGAACATTGCGCTCGCCACCGTGCACATGCAGCTCGACCACATCTTCCCCGGTGAACGAGCCGGGTCCCGGCATCCGCACCACCAGCGCATCCTCTTCCGCCTCATCAGCGTCGGCTGACAGCCGCAAGCGCCGTCGGCTGAGCACCCGGGGTACAGGTGGCTCGCCATACAGCGCGCGGCCGATCTCCTCCGCACGAGGACCACTCAAGCGGACGATCGCCACGCCACCATCCGGGCTACCGGTGGCGACGCCGACGATCGTCGCGCGTTCGCTCCCCACGCTCAGGCCCGGGCGTCGTCGCTCTCGGAGCGCCGGCCGTCACCCTCACGCGACGGGAACACCACCACATGCCGGAAGCGACCCTCGCCCTCCGACTCGGTGCGAAGCCCGTCCATCTCCATCAGCGTCATGTGCACGACCCGCCGCTCCATCGCCGACATCGGATCGAAGTGGTACGGGCGGCCGCTGCTGAGCACCTTCTGACCGACCCCCTGCGCGAGCTCCTTGAGGCTCTTCTCGCGTCGCTCGCGGTAACCGCCGACGTCGAGGGTGATGCGCATCCGGTCGAAGCCCTCCGCCTGCAGCACGCGCAGCGTCAGGTACTGAAGCGCGTCGAGGGTGGCGCCGTGCCGGCCGATGAGCAGGCCGCCGTCCTCCTCGCTGGTGTTCAGGTCACAGTGGAGGCCGTCCTCCTCGATGTCGATGTCGACCTCGACCTCGACGCCGAGGAGGCCGAGCACGGACTCGAGGAACGAGCGGACGACAGGGACCGCCTTGCCATAGTTTTCGTCCGCATTCACGGGGTGGGATTCTGCCGGGGAGGCAGCTTGCTTGAGGTCAACCATGATTTCTCAACTCTCCTGAGACTACTTGGCTGCGGCGGTCGGCGAGGGACGGAGCTGGATGACCGTCTGGACCAGCGACAGCAGCACGTTGGCGAAGATGTAGACGCACAGGCCGGACGGCAGGAACAGCATCATGACCGTGAAGATGATCGGCATCATCCACGCCATCATCTTGGCCTGGTCGTTGTCCACGCCGGACGGCTGGATCTTCATCTGGAAGTACATCAAGGCGCCCATCGCGAGCGGCAGGATGTAGTAAGGGTCTTGCTCGGTCAGGTCGGGCAGCCACAGGAACGGCTCGCGGTACAGCTCGACCGCCGTGTTCAGCATCGCGTACAGCGCGATCCAGACCGGCAGCTGAACCAGCATCGGCAAGCAGCCGGCGAGCGGGTTGACGCCGGCGCGCTGGAACAGCGCCTGCATCTCCTGGGCCTGGCGGACGCGGTCGTCGGCGTACTTGGCCTTGAGCGCGGTGAGCTCCGGCTGGATCTCCCGCATCTTCTTCATCGAGCGCATCTGCTTGAAGGTCAGCGGCAAGGTCACGACCTTGACCACCACCGTCAGCAAAATGATCGCCACGCCCCAGACGCCGGTCAGGTTGTAGAAGACCCGCAGCAGCCACAGCATCTTTTCGCCGAGGAAGCGCGTCAGTCCGCCGAACCAACCCCAGTCGACCGCGTCCTCCAGGTGCACGCCGGGCACGACCGCATACCGGGACAGGCTCTCCATCTCCTTGGTGCCCATGTACAGCCCGAACTCGTAGGTCCGCGACTCATTGGGCTCCAGGGTGACGGCGCTCGAGCTGATCGTGTTGACCAGCTTGGCCGCGTCATCGCTGAGGCGGACCTCGCAGGTCTGGACCGGATGGGTCGGCACGACCGCGGAGAGGAAGTACTTGCTGTCGATGCCCGCCCAGCGGATCTGCCCGCGGATGGTGCCGGACTGCTCGGTCACGTCGCTGGCCGAGAACTCCTCGACATCGTCGGGCGTCGCGCACAGACCACGCTGGATGTTGTAGCTGCTGCTCTCCTTCGGAAGCCCGTACTGGGTCTTCAGCATCAGCTTGTGGCCCTGCCGCTTGCTCGAGCGGTTCAGCACCTTGAGATTGAGCAGCCCCTCGTAGCCCTCGACCAGCTTGAGGTCGCCGAGGATCTCCACGTCGAGGTCCTTGTAACGCAGGCTCCAGCTGGAATCCGTCTGGCCCACGACCTCCCAGCCGGCGCCCCGGGGCATCCGGAAGTCGGTCTCGTTGGCGTCGAAGCTGACCTGCAGCGAGGTGTCGCCGTTCAGCTTCAGGAAGTCGTCGCCCCGTTCGTCGCGCCCCATGAACTGCTTGCTCAGCAGCTCGGTGCGACGGACGAACCCGCCGACGTTGCCAACCTCGAGCGCAAGCAGATCGGTCGCGATGCGGTGCGTGACCAGCGGGACGTCGACCGACGGCGAGGCCGCCGCAGCGACCTCGTCCGCGGCGGCCTTGTCCGTGGCGGCCTTGGCGTCGGCGCTGGCCTCGGTAGTGGTCTTCGCGAGATCGGCCTTCGGTGCTGGTGGCGGCGGCGCGAGCAAGCTCGCGTAGACGACCCAGATCAACACACAGACGACGATCGCCAACAGGGTACGGCGCTGGAAATCCACGACTCAGCAGTGCTCCGGATGAGAGGATGCGCCCGCAGCGTCCACAGTGGACACGGTGGACACGGGCAGACACCCCCTCGGGGGCGGCGGCAGGTCGAGCCCCCCGGGATGCCAGGGATGGCAACGCAGCAGACGACGCAGGGTCAGCCAGCCGCCGCGTAAGGCGCCGTGGTCGCGGATGCAGGCGACAGCGTAATGCGAGCAGCTCGGAGAGAATCGACAGCACGGCCCAAGCAGCGGGGAGAGCCCCACTTGATACAGGCGGATGCACGCGATCATGAACTGTCTCAGCACGCAGCTCCCGGCGGTACTCGCCTGGTCAGGGCATCCATCGCGGCCGCCACCTCGGCGTAGCCCACGGATGCCGCGCTCTGTTTCGCAACCCAGACCATATCGCAGCCAGGGGTAAAGCTGCCACGTTTCCGCCGGAATGCCTCCCGGACGTAACGTTTTATGCGATTTCGCACGACTGCCGGCCCGACTTTACGGGTGACCGTCACACCGAGCCGAACGAGCGTCTCGTCGCCCGGTCGGCGCGGCGGCATCGCCGATGCGGCAGATGCCACGGATGCGGCCGAAGCGGACGACTTGGACGACAGGGACGTCGGCGACATGAACACGAGAAAGTGGCGCAGGTGGTGTTTGGCCCCCGCGCCCTGAATCTGCAAAAACTCCCTGCGCTTCCTCAAGCGGATCGCAGCAGGGAAGCCTTCAGGCTTCATTTGCCGCCGATCGTCACGGTCAGGCGCTTGCGGCCACGCCGGCGGCGGGCGGCGAGCACCTTGCGACCATTGGCGGTCGCCTTACGCGCGCGAAACCCGTGGGTGCGGGAGCGGCTCAGGTTGTGGGGCTGGTACGTGCGCTTCGACATGGGGAGAACTTCCGTGAGTGGATCGATGGAGCCGACAGCAGCTCGACACGCGAGCGCGCGACCCCGGTCGGCAAGGGGCCGGATCGATACCAGCGCGACCCCGGTCTGTCAACGCAAGCACCGCCAGCGTGATGGGCTCTCCTCACTTCTCCGTTGTGTATCCAGCTGGGCGAACATTGCTCCAGCAGCTTGATCCGATCTTTCCACACACGCCCGGCCCCTCCGGACGCACCTACACCGCCCCCCTAGATCCGACTTTTAGTGGTGCCGCGAAACTGGCTCGACAAGCCGACTTGCGACACCCGAGCGGCGCAAATCCGCTTCCTCTCTACCCGGTCCGCCCCTGCTCCTACCGATCGACCAATTTTTCCAGTGATCCCAAATGGATATCCCCCGTAAAGACCCTGATGCTGCGCACTCTCGCGCGAGGGTCGCGGCCCCCAATTCCGGCCTTAACGCTTTGATCTCCGCCGCTTACAAATTCGCGGTGGTGATCACCTTGTCGGCGACAGGCCGGCCCGAGTAGAAGACTCGTCCCGCGCCGCCCGGCGCGCAGACAACTTCATCGCCTCGATTTCGTAATCGCCTCGATTTCGTAATCGCCTCGATTTCGCACGACGAACGCGCGCGATGCCCACCCACCTGAGAGTTTCCCGGGTACCCCCTCCGGAGAACTCACAGACTGTGGACAGGGCTCCAATTGCAGCGCGCAACTCGCCGTAATTCCACCCGTTTTTGAGTTTTCCACAACCGTTTCCAAGCTGTGGACGGAGGGTTCATGACCGATATCTGGAGCGAGGCACTGCAAGGACTGCAACCGCGACTTGGCGCGCAGACGTACGATCTGTGGCTGCGACCGATCGCGCTGCGCCAGGTGAGCGGCACCCGTCTGCATCTCACGGCGCCCAATCGCTTCATGAAGGAGTGGTTCGAAAATCACTACCTCGGGGTCGTCCTCGACGAGCTCCGCGCCCGCACCGACCAGATCTTCGACGTGGAGATCGAGGTGCTGCCTGGCGACCCGGGGACCTCCGCGCTGCCCGCGGCCCCCACCCCGTTACCGCTTCGTCCGGCGCCGGCCGCCCCGCCACCAAAGATCTCCTCTCCCCTGGTCGCGCCTCCGCCGCAGCTGTCGGGCCGGTATCGCTTCCACAATTTCATCAAGGGCGCCGGCAACGAGCTCGCGGCGTCGGCGGCCTGGGCCGCGGCGCACGAGCCGGGCACCCGCTTCAACCCGCTCTTCATCTATGGCGGCGTCGGCCTCGGCAAGACCCACCTGCTGCACGCGATCGGCCACCACATCCATGCGGCGCGCCCGGAGCAGCGCATCGTCTATCAGAGCGCCGAGCGCTTCATGAACGAGTTCATCGCCGCGGTGCGCTTCAACCAGTTCGACGAGTTTCGGGCCCGCTACCGCGAGCAGTGCGACGTGCTGCTGATCGACGACATCCAATTCATCGCCGGGCGCGACCGGACGATGGACGAGTTCTTCCACGTCTTCAACGTCCTCTACGAGGCGGAGAAGCAGATCGTCGTCACCTCGGACCGCATGCCCTCGGAGATGCAGGGCATGGAGGACCGCCTGATCTCCCGGCTCAACTGGGGTCTGGTCGCGGACATCAAGCCGCCCGACCTCGAGACGCGGGTGGCCATCTTGCGACAGAAGGCCGCGCACGATCACATCAACATCGCCGACGAGGTCACGCTGCACCTTGCGAACGTCGTGCGTTCCAACGTCCGCGAGCTCGAGGGCTCGCTGGTGCGGGTCTCGACCTTTGCCGCCCTCAAGAACGTCCCGATCACCTGCGAGTTCGTCAGCGAGATGCTGGGTGGGCCGGCCCCTAACGCGCAACCGCCGCCCGTCAGCATCGAGAGCGTGCAGAAGGTCGTCGCCACCCACTTCTCGGTCCGAATCGCCGACCTGAAGGGCCCCCGCCGCCACCAGGGCATCTCCAGGCCCCGCATGATCGCCATGTACCTGAGCCGCCAGCTGACCGGCGCCAGCTTCCCGGAGATCGGGCTACGCTTCGGCGGCAAGGACCACTCCACGGTCATCAACGCATGCAAGCGCATCGACAGCATTCAGAACGATGACCGCGAGCTGCGGGCCACCGTCGACACCTTGCGGCGCCAGCTCACCAGCGATACCGGCGCCACCTCCTAGCGCGACTGCTCCGCTAGCGCCTGCTCCGCGCTGCCTCACACGCCAGGTCGCCACAAGCGCCCTGGCGTTTGTCGTGCCCGCAAACCGGACCGTCCACAGACCCATGTGGATGGACCTGCGGACAAGCCGGTGATGGCGAGCTGCCCGGCTGACCCGGGGATAATCCGGCTCCCTATCCCCGGCCGCCCACACCCCCTACTTTTCCCGATTTGCGAGTCTTAACGATGCTATACCGTCCGCCCCCACCGACCCACAGCGCCGATCAAGACGACGAGATCTTTAAATTAAAGAGTTAAGATCTCTAACTAGCTCTGTGTTTCACACCCCGATTTGAGTGAGGCCTCGATGGAATTCGAGATCGACCAGTCCAGATTCCTCGCCGCGCTCGGCCTGGCGCAGACCGTCGCCGACAAGCGCAGCAACACCCAGCCCATCCTTGCGAACGTGCTGCTGCGGGCGACCAAGGACAACAAGCTGGTGTGCAGCGCGACCGACATGATGATCTCGGTGACCGAGACCATCCCTGTCGAGGTCAAGACGCCCGGCGCGTTGACCCTCGGTGTCCGCTACCTGCACAACGTCGTGCGCACGCTGCCGGCCAAGCCGCTGCGCATCAAGGGCCTGGAGAACCACTGGGCCCAGGTGATCGTGGGGCGCAGCGAGTTCAAGCTGATGGGTCAGGCGCCCGCCGACTTCCCCGAGCTGCCGGACCCGACCAAGGGCGTGAAGTTCACGCGCGTGCCGAGCCACACCCTCGCCGACCTGATCCAGAAGACTCAGTTCAGCGTGTCGACCGACGAGGCGCGGGTGAACCTCAACGGCGTGTTGTTCGAGAGCAACGGCGAGCTCGGCACCATGGTCTCGACCGACGGTCACCGCCTGACCAAGCTCTCGCTGCCGCTGGCAGGCCCCAAGCTCGAGCGCGGCATCATCATCCCGCGCAAGGGCATGCTGGAGATCAAGCGCGTGCTCGACCGCCTGAACGGCGAGGTCGGGGTCGCCGTCGACGGGCAGCACCTGTTCCTGCAGGCCGACGAGCTGACGCTCTCGGTCAAGCTCAACAACGTGGTGTTCCCGCCGTACGAGCAGGTCATCCCGCGCGAGCACAAGCGCCGCGTCACCGCCCTGCGCGACGAGCTGATCGACGCGCTGCGCCGGGCCGAGGTCATGGCGCCGGAGAAGACCGCGACCGTACGCGTCCAGCTCGCGCCCGGCAGCCTGCAGCTGACCGCGGACAACCCGGACCTCGGCGTCGCTCACCAGGAGATCGAGATCGAGTACCAGGGCGAGCCGCTGGTCGCCGGCTTCAACGCCCGCTACCTGATCGAGGTCCTCGAGGTCATGGACACCAAGCAGGTCTACATGGACTTCCAGGGCGAGCTCGACCCCTGCGTCCTGCGCCCGGTCGATGGCCCCGACTACCTCGGCGTCGTCATGCCGATGCGCATCTGACTTGCAGCTCCAGCACCTCAGCCTCCGCGAGTTTCGCAACCTGAGCGCGGGCGAAGTCAGCTTCGGCCCGCGCTTCACCGTGCTGCACGGACACAACGGCGCCGGCAAGACCGCGGTGCTCGAGGCCCTCTACCTGGTCGGCACCTTGCGCTCGTTTCGCAGCGCCGACCTCGGCCCGCTGGTCCGCCACGGTCAGCCCGAGGCCCGCGTCGAGGTCGTCGGTCTCGACCACCGGGTCGGCATCAGCTCGCGCCTGGTCGTGCAGCTGAGCCGCGGTGAGCGACAGACCCGGCGTCAGGCGCTGGCCGACGGCAAGACCATCCGTTCGGGCCTGGATTTTTACGGCCGACTTTGGGCCATCCTGTTCACGCCGGAGGACCTCGGGGTGCTTCGGGGTTCGCCGAACGGTCGCCGGCAATTCCTGGACCGGGTCCTGTTTTCCCGTGAGCGCACACACATCAGTGACATCCAGGACTACGAGAAGCTGCTGCGCTCGCGTAACCGCGTGTTGCGTGACGAGCAGGCCCCACGAGCGCGGGACGACCTGCTCGCCGCGTACGAGGTCGGCCTGGCCGAGGTGGGCGGAAGGATCTGGACCCGCAGGGAGCGGCTCTTGATCGACCTGCAGGAGCGCTTCGCGGTCGCCTTCGCCAGGATCCACGGGCCCGGCCTGGCAGCGACCGTGCGCTACGTGAGCAAGGTCGGCGGGCTCGCCGAGCGGGGCGCCCAGCAGGTCCTGGCCGATGCCTTGCGCGAGCAGCGGCAGCACGATCTAATCCGCGGTACGACCACGGTAGGGCCCCATCGGGACGACTTCGACATGCAGCTCGCCGGCGAGTCGGCGAGCATCTTCGCCTCGCAGGGGCAGGCCCGCGCGCTGATCCTCGCCTTCAAGATTGCCGAGCTACAGGCCGCGCGCGAGCTCACGGGAGAGGCCCCGCTGCTGCTGCTCGACGACGTGTCCAGTGAGCTCGATCCAGAGCGTTCGGCGCAGCTGTTCACCGCCCTGGTCCGCGAGGCCGGGCAGTGCGTCCTGACCACCACCGCGCCGCACTTCATCAGCCTCGAGCCAGGGGACGATTGCCGCTACATTGAAGTCGCTGGCGGTCACATCGCCGCCAGCTCACTCCCCCCCTGATCTGGGCGTTCAGGCGCGAATTACGGCGAATGGAGGGGCTCCCCACGCTTGGCCGGGGGCCGCGTTCATGCTACCTTGCGCACGCCGTTACGCGGCCCTTTTTCATGTCTGAAGCCGACAAGATTCAAGCCTCCGAAGACAAGTACGACGCCGACTCGATCTCGGTCCTCGAGGGCCTCGAAGCCGTGCGCAAGCGGCCGGGCATGTACATCGGCGACACCAGCGACGGCTCCGGCCTGCACAAGATGGTCTTCGAGGTCGTCGACAACTCGATCGACGAGGCTCTCGGCGGCCACTGCGACTCGATCGAGATCGTCATCCACCCCGACAACTCGATCTCGGTCGACGACAACGGCCGCGGCATCCCGACCGGCCCGATGGAGGTCGGCGGCAAGACGGTGGACGCCGCGATCGTCATCCTCACGGTCCTGCACGCCGGCGGCAAGTTCAACAACAACTCGTACAAGGTCTCCGGCGGCCTGCACGGCGTCGGCGTCTCGGTCGTCAACGCCCTCAGCGACTGGCTGCGCCTCGAGATCTGGCGCGACGGCAAGGCCCACACGGTCCGCTTCGAGCGCGGCGATCCAGTCACGGCCGTCGAGCTGGTCGGCGCCAGCGATCGTCGCGGCACCAGGGTCACCTTCCATCCCGACCCCCTGGTCTTCTCGACCACGGAGATCGACTTCGAGATCCTCGCCAACCGCCTGCGCGAGCTCAGCTACCTGAACGCCGGCGTCAAGATCACGCTCAAGGACCTGCGCAGCGGCAAAGAGCGCCTGTTCGACGGCGAGGGCGGCGTGCCGAGCTTCGTGAAGCTCCTCGCCCAGAACAAGGAGCCGATCGGCGACCTCGTCCAGTTCAACAAGGACATCGAGTTCGAGCACGAGGGCCGGACCGCGGTGCTCGGCGTCCAGATCGCCATGCAGTGGACCGACGTCTATCAGGAGACGATCCTCTGCTACACGAACAACATCGCCAACCGCGACGGTGGCACCCACTTGACCGGCTTTCGCACCGCGCTGACCAAGGTCGTCAACCATTACGCGAACGAGAGCGGCGCGCTCAAGGGCCACAAGAACACCCTCGACAAGGGCACGCTCGCCGGTGAAGAAGTCCGTGAGGGCCTGGTCGGCGTCGTCTCCATCCGCCACCCCGACCCCAAGTTCAGCTCGCAGATCAAGGACAAGCTGGTCTCGGGCGAGGTCACCGGCCTGGTGTCGACCGTCGTCACCGAGGAGCTCAACCGCTACCTCGAGGAGAATCCGCGCTCGGCCAAGCTGATCGTCGAGAAGGCGCTGCTGGCCGCACGCGCGCGCGCAGCTGCCCGCAAGGCCCGTGAGACCATCACCCGCAAGGGCATCCTCGACGGCCTCTCGCTGCCCGGCAAGCTCGCCGACTGCCAGGAGCGCAACCCGGAGAACGCCGAGCTGTTCATCGTCGAGGGTGACTCGGCCGGCGGCTCCGCCAAGCAGGGTCGCGACCGCCGGACCCAGGCGATCCTCCCGCTGCGCGGCAAGATCTTGAACGTCGAGAAGGCCCGCGTCGACAAGATGCTGTCGAGCCAGGAGATCATCACGCTGATCACCGCGCTCGGCACCGGCATCGGCCCGGAAAGCTACGACATCGGCAAGCTGCGCTATCACAAGATCATCATCATGACGGACGCCGACGTCGACGGCTCGCACATCCGTACGCTGCTGTTGACGTTCTTCTACCGCCACTTCCCCGAGATCATCGAGCGCGGCCACCTGTATATCGCCCAGCCGCCGCTCTACAAGGTCAAGGCCGGCAAGGCCGAGTCGTACCTCAAGAACGAGGCCGCGCTCGACGACTTCATCATCGGCAACGCCGTCGACAACCTGCGCTTCACGATCGGCGGGCACCTCGTCACCCCGGAGGTGCTCAGTGAGATCGCCCGACAGGGCCAGCGCTACAAGCAGCTGATGGAGTCGATGGCTCGCGAGCACCGCGCCCCCGTCGTCGACAACCTGCTCGACGCGCTGCATCAGGCCGCGATCAAGCTGCCCGATGTCTTCGCCGACGATGCCCTGCTGTCCGGCTTCGCCGAGCGCCTGGTCGCCGCCGCCGGCCAGCGCATGCCGCTCTCCCGCGTCAGCTCCGAGATCGTCGACGACAACCCCGACACCGGGCTCAAGGCGATCAAGCTGCAGATCATCGCCGACGGCGTCGCTCAGTACGAGACCATCGACCTCGAGCTGCTCAACTCCTACCCCGTGCAGGAGATGCTCAAGATCCGCCACTACATGGACACCCTCGGCCTGCCGCCCTACCGCCTCCTGCGCGGTCAAGACACCGTCGCCGAGCCGGTCCGCCTGGTCGACATCGTCCAGCACATCGGCGAGCTCGGCCGCTCCGGCGTGCAGATCCAGCGCTACAAGGGCCTCGGCGAGATGAACCCCGAGCAGCTGTGGGAGACCACGATGGACCAGACCCGCCGCGCCCTGCTCAAGGTCCGCGTCGGCGACAACCTCGAGGCCGACCACGTCTTCTCCGTGCTCATGGGCGACAACGTCGAGCCCCGCCGCGAGTTCATCACCACCAACGCCCTCAACGCCCGCAACCTCGACATCTGAGTCCGGGCAGCCGAAAGGCGCAAGCAAGATGGCCCGGGAGACATGTCTCTCGGGCCATCTTTCTTTCTCTTTTTAAAAAGTTTCAGCCCGGCGCTTTTTCCCAGGCGACCTTGTCGCCGCAGTGCAGCATCATCATCCCGTGGTAGGGGTTGTTGATCTCACCGCTGCGCTGCACCCAGAACGCGCCCTTGTTATTAAAGGCCATCGGGCAGTGCACGACCTCGAGGTCGGCGCGCTCGCCCGGATGCTGCTTTAAATAGGAGATGAGGCCCATGCTCATCTTGGAGAAGGCCAGACGGGCAGTGTCGATGTCCGGCACGGCGACGCGCCCGGCCCCGGCGATGAGCTCCGGGACGCCGGCGGCGGCCTGGGCCGACTCGGCCGCGGTGACGACCCGGGCCGACAGCTGGGACAGCCCATCGATGCTGTCTCGCGCCAGCGTCTCCTGGATCGTCAGGTAGGGGGTGGTCATCGCCTCTGGACCTTCCACCACGGTCTGGTCCGAAACGCCGGAACCACACGCTGCAGCGAGGGCCAGGGTCAGAGAGAGGAGCCAGCGGATCATGCTCCCGGCGTACCACAAGCCCTGGACCTGAGGTAGAGTCGCGCGGGCTTCATGCACCCGCTCGTCATCGCCACCGGCGTCTGGCTCGCGCAGGCACCGATCTCGCCGGGCGGACGGACGGCCGATACGCCGCTCGAGGTCCCCGCCGCGCCGCCACCGCAGCCCGCCGCGCAGCCGACCGCGCCTGCGCCCACGCGCCCGACCGAGGGGAGTTTTTTCGGAAGCGACACCGCCGGTGCCATCCCGCCGCCCCCTCCAGCGGCGCCCGCGTCACCGCCCGCACCCTCGGGCGCGACTCCGGCGATGCCTCCGATCGAGCAGCTGCCGCCACGTCCGGGTCAACCGAGCAAAGGCGACGCTTTTTTTAAAGATAAAACCAAGATCACGTTCGGCGGCGCCAAGGACCGCAAGCCGGTCGCGGGCGGCGGCGCCGGCTTCTTCGATCCGGGCAAGCTCGGCGACGACGCGACCGGCGGCGGCGGCCTCCAGGTTCGCGGCTACCTCGGCTTCAACTTCGCGGTCACGCAGCGCACCGACACCACGGCGCACAATCCCGAGACCGGCACCTTCAACAAGTTAAAAACCCTGCCCTACTTCGGCGGCGGCGCGGCCAATCTTTACGTCGGCGCTCCGGTCTACTCCGACGTCGTGTATGTGCGCATCGCCTTCGAGTTCCTCTCGGTCCCCCGTTCGACGCCGGGCGCGGCCGACGTCTCGCCGGCTTTCAACCCGGTGGTGTTGATGGAGTCCGCCGCGCTCGAGGTCAATCCCTTCGCGTGGGCGAGCAAGTCCCCGCGCTGGTTCAGCGAGGGTTTTAAGCTTACCGGCGGGGTGTTCGTGGTGCCCTTCGGGCTCGAGGACGAGGAGCACGACGCGCCCGTGCGCTGGTGGGCGACGCGGCCGCTGGCGATGAGCGCGGGGAGAGTTTATCCGGGCACGTGGATCGACATCGGCGCGATGATCAAGTGGAAGCCGACCTTCGGCCGCGACAAACCGATCCGGCCGATCGAGATCGACGTCGGCATCATCAACGGCGACGCCTGCACGCAGACCCGCAGCAACGACCTGCTGTACCGCTATCAGCCGGTCGGCGAGGTCGACGAGACCTGCGAGCATCGCCTGCGTGAGGTCCAGAAGATCAACCGCGCTGACGGCTCCGTGCTCGGCATCGCCCCCGACAACAACGGCAACAAGTCGGTGATGGCGCGCCTCATGATCCGCCCGGTGGCCGCGCTGAACGTCGGCGGCTCGTTCGTCTGGGGCCGCCACCCCGAGAGCAACGTCGGCAACCTCGACTTCCAGGGCGCGACCTTCGTCGAGACCAAGCAGGCCGTGACCTGGCGCGCCGGCGCCCACCTCGACCTCAACTTCGACGAGATGTTCCAGAGCCCCTTCCCACTCCCGCACATGCGCGGCGAGGTCGTCTACGGGGTCGACGCGGCCGCCAGGCAGGACCCGAGCAACCCGATCCTCAGCGACCGGCGCATGCTCGGCGGTTACGCCCAGGTCGCCCAGCCGCTGTGGCGGCGCAAGAAGACGCGGCTCCCGGGCCTGATGCTGCAGTACCGCTTCGACCACGCCGACCCCGACCGCGCGGTGCCCGGCCCGCGCGGCCCCAACGCGTTCAAATCCGACTTCTCGGATGAGTTTCGCTACGACGAGGCGCTGCAGGCCCACGTCGTCGGCCTGCGCTTCCCGGTCCTGCCGCGCTTCACGCTCAAGGCGGAATACGCGTTTGTGCGTGAAGACGGGGGGCGCAGCAACCGCCTCTACAACGACAACTTCCAGTTCCAGGCGGTCGCCGACTTCTAAAACGGGAGCAAGTGCGGACCGGCTGAAGCTTCCGGGGCGCTTGACGTCCCTGGCTCCTGCGGCCATCGTGAGGTGGCCGGGAACAGCCCATGCTCAAGCGCCTTTCGGTCAAGATCGGTCTCTCGCTGTTGATGTGCCTCGCCTTGCCCGCGCGGCCGAGCGAGGCGCACTTGGCGAAGTGGGGCACCTGGGAGATTACCCATCGCAACTTGATGAAGCTGTTCCCCGACGCGGACCCGAACGCGTGGCGGATCAAGCGCTACCAGTACTCGGACCCCGAGGTGAAGTTCCTCGAGGCGCAGCTCGGCTTCGAGCTCTACCCCGAGGACAAGCAGCCCGAGTTCTTCATCGCCCAGGACAAGGCCGGCGACTTCCTCGGCGTCGCCATCTTCATCGACCCACGCACCAAGCCGAAGATCCTCGCAGGCGGCATCTTGACCCTCGAGGTCGGCATCGGGGTCAATGCCAGCGGCAAGATCAATCGCATCAAGGTCTACGACTACCGCGGCAACCTCGAGTTGACGAAGGAGGCCTTCCTCGACCAGATGCGCGACCGAACCCTCGACTCGAACTTCACGATGGGCAAGGACGGCCTCAGCGCCGTCACCTCGGAGCCCGAGGAGAGCCAGCTGGTCGGCAACGCCGCCCGTGAAGCGCTGCTGCTGATGAAGGTCGCCCTCGGCCGCCGCGAGTGAGCCCGCCCTTG
The DNA here is from genome assembly GCF_013812955.1 of Nannocystis sp. Classification (GTDB taxonomy): domain Bacteria; phylum Myxococcota_A; class Polyangia; order Nannocystales; family Nannocystaceae; genus Nannocystis. Next base: position 34,671 of record NZ_JACCSO010000582.1, read on the forward strand.
CCGTCGCTTCGCTGACCCGCCGTCGGGCGGCTGTCTCGCTGACCCTGCGCGGGAGCAGCAGCCCGCACGAACAGTGTGCTAGCGTGCCCGCATGTCCTGGCGACGTGCGTCTCCGGTCCTCGCCCTCGCGGCCGCCGCGGCGTGCCTGCCGGACAACCCGCTGCCCCTGGACACCGACGGCCAGTCGACGACCCTTGATTCGGGCGTGACGACCGGCGTGACCACAGGTGGCGCGGCCGCGGGCCTGTTCGGTTGTATGAGCGACAAGTGCACGCTCGTGCTGGTCAGTCAGACCCTCGACGACCGCATCGACGTCTTCGATGTCAGCGGCGCGACGCCCAGCCTTCGCGGTCGCATCAACCTCGACTTGAAGCCGGATGCCTCGGGACTGCAGACCAGCGGCCTGCTCGACGAACCCTACAGCCTGGCCCTGACCGACAGCGACCTGCTGGTGGCGCTCGGCCATTATCCGGCCTCTGATGCCGGCTCGTTGCTTCGCTTCCCGCGCGCGATCTTCGCCGAGCTCGAGCCGGGCGAGGTGTTTGGGACCGACCGGTACTTCCAGTCCGGTGTGTTCACCGGCGGCGTCGAGGCGCTGGCGCATGGGCGGCAGGAGGGCATCTTCCTGCTCCCGCATCCGAGCGGTCGGGTGCTGATCGGTGTGTTCGCCAACAACCTTCAGACCACGCAGTGGACCACCCCGAGCGAGCTGCTGATCGCCGACCCGATGGACCTCGCCGCCGGCGTCGCCAGCGTCGACCTCGGCGCGCTGCCCACGCCCTGCGTCGGCGCCTGGGAGCTGCAGGCCCTCGATCCCGCGGTCTCGAAGGTCGCGCTCGCGTGTGACGGCAGCGAGTCGGTGGCCGTGCTCAGTCTACCGGCCGACTTCGGCACCGCGCCGCTCGCCGAGGCCGCAAAGGGCGTGACCGGCTGCGGTGCCACCCTCGGCGGCGCGAGTCAGTCGACCCAGTTCGTCTCCGGGGACGGCGCCGGAGGCTTCCTCGCGGTGCAGTCACAATTGTCGGCGCCACCGCGCCTGTGGCACGTGCTCGCCAATTGCACGACCGGCAAGCCCACAGTCACCGTCCCCGAGGCGCTGAACCAGGTCCGGCTTCTGCGGCAACCAGCGTTGCTGCGGGCCACCACAAGCGACGCACCGCCGCTGTGGCTGGTCGCCGCCGGTCCGACCGAAAATGGCGTCGTGATCGTGCAGGGCGGCGCCTCGCCGACGATGTGCGGCGCGCTCACCGGCCTCGACGTGCTCGCCGCCGAAAACTCGCCCTGGGCGCTCGCCCTCGCTGGTGATCGCACCCACCTGGCCATTGGGGCAGGTCCCGCGAGCAACCCACAACTGTCCTCCGGTCGGGGACAGGTGCTGTGGGCGACGCTCGACACCAGCGGCCTCGACAGCTGCCAGCTGCACGCCAGCCAGGTCGTCGACCTCGGCGCCGGGATGTTCTCGGCCAGCCAGCCCGCCACCTGGATGCGCGCGCCCAACGTCGTCGTCGTCGCCGAGCTCGGAGGTGCCTCATGAAGCCTCGCATCCGCTTGCCGATCATCACCGCCCAGGCGGTCAGCGAGGACGATCCGCTCGAGCTCCTGCGCGGCGGTCGCTTCGCCCGGTATTTCGCCGGCACGCTGGCCGTGTTCGGCCTGGCCTGGGTGGTCTCGGCCCGCGTCTCGGCGCGCGACACCAGCGACGCCGTGATCGGCGTGCACGCGGCGCTGAGCGCCGAACCCCAGGTCCAGGCGCTGGTCATCGACGCCCAGGCCCCACCGCCTCCGCCGGTCGAGGACATCACGCCCTCACGCGCCCCACCGCCTCCGGTCGTCGAAGACATCACGCCGGGCACGCGCCCAAATGCTGTCTCCGAGGACAGGTTCGGCCGTAAACGGACCGCTGCGGGCGCGCTCGTGCTGTCCGAGGATGACGCCGGCGACGCCGAAGTCGGCCTCAGTCAACGCCAGCTCGGCGAGCTCAAGACCGGCGGCTTCTTCGATCCCGGCGCCTTCGACGACGTAAAGACCGTCAAGAAGAAGGCGTACGTGCACCTGATGCCGGGGATCCCGAACGAGGCCTTCTTCGTCGGCATCATCGTCATCTTGTTGGCGAGCTTCACCCTGTTCGAGCGCCGCGGGAGCAAGCCGCGGGTGTACTGGAAGCTCGAGCTGACGCGCTGGCCGCCGCTGGCGCGGGCGATGAAGAGTCGATGGTTTCAGCCGGCGATCCAGCTGCCGGTCGTGATCGGCTTCGTCGCGGTGATCGTGATCGGCCTGATCGGCTCACAGGAGCCCGGTCGCAACCTCGCGCCGGTGCTCACCTGGAACATCTGGTGGATCGGCCTGATCTTCATGGTCCTGCTGTTCGGCAACCTGTGGTGCCAGATGTGCCCGTGGACGGCGATCCCGGACTGGTTCATGCGCCGCGGTCTGACCCCGGTGCGCAAGATCGCCAGCCTCAACCGCAAGTACCCGCGCTTCAAGTTGTGGATGTGGCCGGCGATCGTGCTGTTCGGCTTCATCACCTGGCTCGAGATCATCTTCGACGCCGCCAACCGGCCGTGGCTGACCTCCGTGTTCGGCATCCTGATGGTCGCGCTGTCCTGGCTGCTGCTCGTCGTCTACGAGCGCAAGGCGATGTGCCGCTACGTCTGCTTCGTCGGCCGCGTGTCCGGGCAGTACGCGATGATGGGCATGCTCGAGCTGCGCCGCCGTGACCCCGAGGTGTGCAGGGCCTGCAAGACCAAGGACTGCTACCACGGCAACGAGCGCGGCTACCCTTGCCCGACCCACGAGTTCATGGGCGCGATGAAGGAGAACGAGTACTGCACGCTGTGCACCGAGTGCGTGAAGAGCTGCCCGCACGACAACATCGGCCTCAGCCTGCGCAGCAGCGGCGCCGACGTCTTGAACCCGCACCGCAGCCGCGCCGACGAGGCCTACATGGCGCTGCTGATCTTCATCGTCAGCGCGTTCCACGGGGCGGCGATGATCCCGCTGTGGATGGAGTGGGAGAGCCTGCTGCGCGGGGCGCTCATCGACGCCCAGGTGGCGCTGTTCGGCGCCGACGTGCTGGGCTTCTCCGGCAGCCAGGGCGGCATGATGACCTTCACGCTGATGATGCTCGCCTGCATCTTCGTGCCCGGGGTCCTGTACTGGCTGCTGTGCGCCGCGATGCGCCTGGCGAGCGGCCGGCCCGACATCGGCGTCCGCAAGCTGTTCATCAAGTTCAGCTACACCCTGCTGCCGATCGCCCTCTTCTATCACCTGGCCCACAACGCGGTGCACGTGTTCTGGGAGTGGTCCAAGGTCCGGCGCCTGATCTCCGACCCGCTCGGCTGGGGTCATGACATCTTCGGCACCGCCCGCGCGCCGCTGACCGCCCTGTGGTCGCCGGAGAGCATCTGGTACCTGCAGGTGGCGCTGGTCGTCATCGGCCACATCTACGGCATCTACGTCGCCCAGCGCGAGGCGGTCCGCGTCTACGGCGGCGACCGCAAGGCGGCCCTGCGCGTGCACATCGTGATGATGCTCGGCATGATCGCCATGAGCCTGCTGAGCCTGTGGCTGCTCGCGCAGCCGATGTTCATGCGCACCGCCGACCTGTGACAGCGCCCAGGCGCGCGTTCACGACCTGCGAGTCACGTCAGCGCGACTCACTGCAGCGGGAACATGGTGTCGAGCTCACGGACCACGTCCGAGTTCTCGACGCCCTTGGCGAGGGCCAGCTCCTGGACCAGCAGGGTACGGGCCGTGTCGAGCATCTTGCGCTCGCCGAAGCTCAGGTCCTTGTCGCTGCGCAAAATGCTGAGGTCACGCAGGACCGCGGCGATTTCCATCAGCGAGCCGGTCTTGATCTTCTCCATGTACTCGCGGTATCGGCGATTCCACGTGGCGGTGGAGATCTTCTCGCCCCGACGCTCCAAAACGCCGTAGACGTCCTTGATCTCCTGCTCCCCGACGATGCGACGCAGGCCGACGGCGCTGGCGTTGCTCTTCGGGACCATGACCTTCATGTCATTTTCGAGGACCCGGAGGACATAAAACTCCATGGCTGAGCCGGCAATCTCTCGCCGCTCAAGGCCCATGACCTCTGCCACACCGTGGCCGGGATAGACGGCCTTGTCACCGATATTGAAATCGCCCATGAACTGCCGTTAAAGTGCCTTCAGGGGGGCCGAGAGAGGGACCGGGGCCGAGCGGGGGGACCGAGCGGGGGGCCGGAGCGGGGGGCCAGAGTGATTCAGCTGGAACAGCCGAAAAAGCCCGCTCAGGCTATCATTTTGGCGCCTCCTGTCAACGGCTGCCGCTCGCTCCCGAGCATCCTCACCCTGAGCAATCGCGCCGCGGTGGACGCATCTGTGAGTTTTACGGCGGCGCTGTCCCCCCATTTTGTAGCCCGCGCCGGGCCCGTATCACTCAACCCCCAAACGGTTTTTTGCGCCGCGCCCGAAGCTCAGGGCCGCGGTTCGCGTCCATGGCCCCCGCGCCGGACACCGGGCTTTACACACTGCCGCATTCTTGAACCAACGGACGGCTTCCCTATGATGCACCGCATGTCTCGTCCCCTCACCTCCACGCTGTCGCGCCTGGTCGCTGGTCTCGTGCTTTGCAGCGCCCTGGCCTGCGCGATGACACGGGAGAGATTGCCTGATCTTGACCGTAAATTTTATGACAACCTGCCGAGCGAGGCCGACAAGAGCGCGTTCTTGCGGCTGCAAGACACGAAGCGCCAGCCGTTCCTCGAGCAGAAGGGATTGTGGGCGCGCTGGTCGGAGCTGACGCCGGCGGAGCGCGAGGCGGTCGCCCGCGGCGAGGTCAAGGCGGGCCACAAGGAGTTCGTGGCCTTCATGGTGTGGGGCCCGCCGGCGGACACGCAGGGCAGCAAGGCCGCCGCCCGCGACGTCCGCTTCCACACCTTCATCCGCTGCACGAGCGGACCGCGGGTCGGCCGCTACGTGCAGAGCAACCTCGACTGCGACGGCACCTCGAGCGAGGTCGAGATCGCGGTCGAGAACAACCTGATCACCGAGATCAAGTTCCTCAACTGAGCGCTCGCACGCGCCGGGTCGCGGACCACCGCAGGCCCGGCGCGCTGCGCTCCGGCTCAGCGCAGGAACTCGAGCAGGGCGGCGACGGCGAAACCGGAGCCGCCCTCGTCGTTGACGCCGAAGGGCTTGCGGACCATCGCCGGCCCGGCGATGTCGACGTGCACCCAGCGCTGGCCCTCGGTGAACTCCGAGAGGAACAGGCCGGCCGTGATGGCGCCGCCCCAGCGCTCGCCGGTGTTGCGCATGTCGGCGATCGGGCTCTTGAGCTGCTCCTTGAGCGGCTCGGGCAGCGGCAGCCGCCACATGTCTTCGCCGGCCCGCTCCCCGGCGGCCATCCACTCGGCCAGGAACTCGTCGTCCTTCGACATCACGCCGGCGATGTGGGGCCCGAGCGCGACGATGCAGGCGCCGGTCAGGGTCGCGAAGTCGAGGATGTAATTCGGCTGCAGCTTGCCGGCGTAGACCAGCGCATCGGCGAGGGTCAGGCGGCCCTCGGCGTCGGTGTTGTCG
>NZ_JACCSO010000588.1 GCF_013812955.1 Nannocystis sp.
ACGCCGAGCTGCTCGCGTGGGCCAGCGCCCTCACGGCCCAGCTGTCCCGCGCCCACGCCGAGCTGCTGTGGCTCGCCCCGTGGCTCACGCTGGCCACCGACCTGCCCGCCACGCTCGCGCGCCTCGACGCACCGATCACCCTGCGCGAGCTCGCCGCGCTCGAGTACACCCTCGCGCCACAACTCGACCTCGCCGGCCTCCCCGCCGACAGCGACCTGCGCCGCGCCGTGCAGCTCGCGTCCGCCCGCGCCGCCGTGCGCTTGCAGGAGGCCGACCGCCTGGCCGAGCGCGCGACCGAGCTGGCCGACATCGACTACAGCTTCCTCTACGACCGCACCCGGCACCTGCTCGCCATCGGCTACAACGTCAGCGACCACCGCCTCGACGCCAGCTTCTACGACCTGCTCGCCTCCGAGGCGCGCCTCGCCAGCTTCGTCGCCATCGCCCAGGGCAAGCTCCCGCAGGAGCACTGGTTTCGCCTCGGCCGCTCGCTCACCACCACCGGCTATCAGCCGGCGCTGCTGTCGTGGAGCGGCTCGATGTTCGAGTACCTCATGCCGCTGCTCGTCATGCCCACCTATCGCGGCACGATCCTCGACGAGACCTACCGCAGCGTCGTCGAGCGCCAGATCGCCTACGGCCGCGAGCGCGAGGTCCCCTGGGGCGTCTCCGAGTCCGGCTACAACAAGACCGACGCCCACCTCAATTATCAATACCGGGCCTTCGGCGTGCCCGGCCTCGGCTTCAAGCGCGGCCTCGCCGACGACCTCGTCATCGCCCCCTACGCCAGCGCCATGGCCCTGATGGTCGCCCCGCAGGCGGCCTGCGACAACCTGCGGTTTCTCGCACGCGACGGTCGGCTCGGCCCCTACGGCTTCTACGAGGCGATCGACTACACCCCCGCCCGCCTGCCGCGCGGCCGCGACAGCGTCACCGTCGCCTCGTACATGTCGCATCACCAGGGCATGACGTTCCTGGCGCTCGCCTACCTGCTCGCCGACCGACCGATGCAGCGCCGCTTCGCCGCCGACCCGGCGTTTCGCGCCACCGACCTGCTGTTGCAGGAGCGCGTGCCCCGGGCCTCCGCGATCTTCCCGCACCCCGCCGAGGTCTCGGCCGCCGCCGACACCCCGCCCGCCGAGCCCAACCTGCGCGTCTTCACCACGCCCGACACCGCCGCCCCGCAGGTGCAGCTGCTCTCCAACGGCACCTACCACGTCATGGTCACCAACGCCGGCGGCGGCTACAGCCGCTGGCGCGACCTCGCGGTCACCCGCTGGCACGAGGACCCCACGCGCGACGGCTGGGGCAGCTTCTGTTACCTGCGCGACGTCGCCTCCGGCCAGTTCTGGTCGGTCGCCCATCAGCCCACGCTCGCCGTCGCCTCCAGCTACGAGGCCATCTTCTCCCAGGGCCGCGCCGAGTTTCGCCGCCGCGACCACGACATCGACACCCACGTCGAGATCAGCGTCTCGCCCGAGGACGACGTCGAGCTGCGCCGCGTCAGCCTGAGCAACCGCGGCCGCACCACGCGGACCATCGAGCTGACCAGCTTCACCGAGGTCGTGCTCACCACCCCCGCCGCCGACGCCGCCCACCCCGCCTTCTCCAACCTGTTCGTGCAGACCGAGCTCGTGCGCGAGCGCCAGGCCATCCTGTGCTCGCGCCGCCCGCGGTCCGGCAGCGAGCAGCCGCCGTGGATGTTGCACCTCATGTCCGTGCACGGCCGCATCGGCGCGCCGCCGAGCTTCGAGACCGCCCGCGCCGACTTCATCGGCCGCGGCCGATCGCCGGTCGATCCGCGGGCGCTGCACCGCCCGACCCTCGGCGACAGCGCCGGCGCCGTGCTCGACCCCATCGCCGCGATCCGCAACACCGTCGTGCTCGCGCCCGGCGAGACCGTGCGCGTGCACATCGTCACCGGCGTCTCCCCGACCCGCGACGGCGCCCTCGCCCTGATCGACAAGTACGGCGATCGCCACGCCGCCGACCGCGTCTTCGAGCTGTCGTGGACCCACAGCCAGGTCCTGCTGCGCCGCCTCAACGCCACCGAGGTCGACACCCAGCTCTACGACCGCCTGGCCGGCAAGATCTTGTACTCGAACGCCGCCCTGCGGGCGCCGCGGAGCGTGCTCGCCCGCAACCAGCGCGGCCAGTCGTCGCTGTGGGCCTACGCCATCTCGGGCGACCTGCCGATCGTGCTCGTGCGCATCGCCGACCGCGTGCACCTCACCCTCGTCCGCCAGATGGTCCAGGCCCACGCCTACTTCCGCCTCAAGGGCCTCGTGGTCGACCTCGTGCTGTGGAACGAAGATCCCTCGGGCTACCGGCAGGTCCTGCACGAGGACATCCTCGGCGTCGTCGCGGCCCTCAGCGAGACCAGCCTGCTCGACCGCCCCGGCGGCATCTTCCTGCGTCGCGCCGACCAGATCGCCGAGGAGGACAAGGTCCTGCTGCAGACCGTCGCCCGCGTCATCGTCGTCGACCGCGCCGGCAGCCTCGCCGACC
>NZ_JACCSO010000596.1 GCF_013812955.1 Nannocystis sp.
ATCAACAGCAGGCGCGTGCCGAGGTCGAGGTCGGCGGGCAGCAGCGGCGCGAGCACGGCGGCGAAGCGCAGCGGACCCGGGTCGGCGAGTGGACCGTCGACGGCGTCGAGCCGCAGGCGCAAGTCGCGGGGGATCTGCACGGCGGAGAGGATGGCACAGGGCGAGCGCCCGGGCCCCCCGTGAAGCCGAGCCGGAGCGCGAGCGTGGGGTCACGGTGGACGCAGTGGAAGGGCGCAGTGGAAGGTCGTCAGCGGCGGCCGCTGGCGCGCTGGCGGTCGTACTTGGCGGCGCCGACCCACAGGCGGCGGCGGGCCTCGCGGGTGCAGGCGCGCAGGTGCGGCGCCTCGCATTGATAGTTCGCTCGCTTCGCGGCGATCACCGCCGACAGGAACGGGATGTCGAGCAGCTCCGGCGCGAGGCAGGGGCCGAGGTGCCACAACGAGTAGGCGGCCGACAGACCGTGGACCCCGCGCACGCCGAAGCGCTCGCGGTCGCGGGCGTCGACCGCGGTGTTGAGCGGGCAGGTGCCGAGCCAGCCCTTGATCAAGGCCTTGCGATACATGGCGGGCGCGGCCTTGCGGTCCGGCGGGTGGGCGCCGACGTTGAGCTCGCAGGCGCCGCCCGGGGCCTCACGGCGGCAGATGGCGACCAGCTCGTCTGCGAGGTCGCGGCGGCCGGCCATCGCGGCGCCGGCCCTGGTAGCGGGCTCGGGTGGCAGCGTGAGCAGCCGGAGCCACGTGAGCGCGAGGAGGAGCAAGTCTCCCCCGAGTTAGCGCGGGTCGAGGCGTATGTCCAGCGCCGCGCCGGAGCTGATCCAAAAGACAGGTGATCAGATCTGTCCGCAGGGACAGGTCACAGCCGTAGGGTCGCGCACCCCCAGCCCCACACCTTCTTGATCTTCGGGCTGCGCCTGGCGAGTTCGCGGGTGGCGGGTTCGTTGCCGCCGTAGTAGGGGAACATGTCGAGGAGTGCGACGTCGGCGGTGAGGGTGGGGATGATCTGGTAGGCGTCGCCGACGATGACGGTGAGGCGCTTCTTGATGAGGGGTCTGATGCGCGGGAGATAGAAGTCGACGAGCTCCTGGCTGAGCTCGACGAGCACGATCTCTTTGACCTGGAGGCGCTTGCTGACCTCGATCAGCTGGTGGCCGAGGCCGAGGCCGCCGATGACGACGCGGCCCTTGGCGAGGCGGGTGCCTTCACGCAGGGTCAAGATCTCCGCGGGGGTGAGCGACATCCACGGGACATCGTTCCATACGCCGGGGTGACCGGGGATGCACTGGAAGATCGCGGGGAGCCGGACGTCGCTGTCGAAGATCACGCTGCCGGTGCGGTCGCCGAACCAGGTCAGGAGCTTCTGGCCGGCGCGGTGCAGCTTGATGCAGTAGCGAAATTGTTTGTTCGGAGAGTCGGCGTGCTCGGCCGGGTTCAGCTCGTCGACCGGCGCGTCCGAGGGGGCGAGCTCGGGGAACGGGTTCAGGGTCTCGAAGGTGGCGCCGATCAGGTTCAGCTCCGGCGTCCAGGTCATCGCCGGCGACCACGGCACGCAGCTTCGCATCCTCCGCTGATACTCCTCGAAGATCTGCTGCTTCTGCGGGGCGGTCAGCGGCGGGACGGTCAGGGCCATGCGGGCCGAGTCTACACCGCCGCTGCGGTCGGCTGTAGCCAGCGCTGCAGGCCGACGGCGGCTGGTAGATAGAGGAGAACCATGGCCTCGCCGTAGACCCGCGGCTCGTCGATGTTGGCGACCCACATCAGGGCGCCGAGGTAGGCGAGGGCGATCCCCCCGAGGCGGCGAAGATGTGGCGGCATGGCCGCTGTGACCAGCAGCCATGCGAGGGGGATGAAGCCGAGGTACGCGGGGATCAGCAGCCAGTGCGCGGGGCTCTCGAGCCAGGCGAGGTTGGCCAGCAGGCGCGGCGTGGTGTCGACGAACCACTGCAGCGGCGCACCCGGGTTGTCTTTTAAAAGGATGGCGACGGCGAGGCGGGCGAGCGCGACGGCGGCGGCGAGGCCGAGGGTGCGGGCGAGCAGCTGGCGGATCGATAGCGTCGAAGAAGATATGTCCTGGGGGACAGGTTCGGAAGATCGGCGCCAGTGCAGCGCGAGGGCGGCGACGGGTAAGAGGGCGGCGCTCTCGCGGTTGAGCGCGGCGAAAAAGCAGAGCAGGGCCGCGGCGCGCCAGCGGCCACGCAGCAGCAGGGCCACGCCGCCCGCGGTGAACGCCATCGCCGGGGTGTCGTAGGGGTAGAAGATCGGCCAGCGGTGCTGCAGCAGGAACGGGATCGGCAGCAGGAGGATGAAGAGCACGCCGAGGCCGCTGGCCCAGCGCCCCGGCACGAACGGGCGCAGCGCGGCGCCGACGGCCAGCGCGAGGCCGACGGTCGCAAGGGTCTCGAACAGCCCGAACACCCAGCTGGCCGGCAAACGCAGCAAGGTGTGCAAGGGCCACGCGAGCAGCGGGACCAGCACGCGCAGGCCGAAGGGCTTGGCGGCGCTGAAGTCGAGCAGCTGGTCCCAGGGCGCGCCCTCGAACTCGCGGTTCATCGCCAGGCGCAGCGCGGCGTACCCGAGGGCGAGCAGGAGCAGCGCCAGCCAGGCGCGGCCGCGCGGGACGCCTGGACCTGTCTGTGGGGACAGGGCATGCTCGGCGTCGGGGCGCATGCCCTGTTATATGCAAAAACTCGGGCGAGCGGCCGGTGGCGGCTTCAGCTGGCGCTGCGCTTCTTGAGCAGGGCGCGACCGACGTCGACGAGGCCGCGGAGGCGGCCGGCGAGGGTGCCGCTGTAGAGGACCTTGAACACGCCGCGGGCGGTGTCGTAGGCGATGGGGTCGACGGGGTACATTTTGAGGGCGGTGTGCAGGGGGAGGCGGTCGGAGACGACGGCCTTGACGTTGCACATGGCGCGCAGGCCCTCGGCGCCGTTGAGGCGGCCGAAGCCGGAGCCGCGCACGCCGCCGAAGGGGAGGTCCTGGGCCATGTAGTGCATGGCGAAGTCGTTGATGACGGTCGAGCCGGCGACGATCTGCCGGGCGATGCGCTCGCCGCGGGCGTGGTCGCGGGTGAAGACGGAGGAGCTGAGGCCGTAGGCGGTGTCGTTGGCGAGGGCGATGGCCTCGGCCTCGTCGCGCACGCGCATGATCGCCAGCACCGGTCCGAAGGTCTCGTCGCGCATGATGGCCATGCTGTGATCGACGTCGATCAGCACGGTCGGCTGGAAGAAGTTGCCGCCCTCACCACGCTTGCCGCCGACGATCGCGCGGGCGCCCCGGGCGACGGCGTCGTCGACGAGCTTCTCGACGATGTCGACCTGGCCGGGCATGGTCATCGCGCCGACATCGACGCGGCCAGGCCCGAGCGGGGGGCCCTGGCGCAGCTGGCCGGCGATGCGGGCGATCATCGCCACGAACTCGTCGTGCACGGCGTCGAACACGTAGATGCGCTCGGCGGCCATGCACAGCTGACCGGCGGAGGTCAGGGTGCCGACCAGGGCGTTGTGCACGGCCTGCTGGAGGTCGGCGTCGTCGCAGACGATCATCGGGTCCTTGCCGCCGAGCTCGAGGATCACCGGGGTCAGGGTCTCGGCGCTGGCGGCGAGCACCCGCTTGCCGTTGG
>NZ_JACCSO010000435.1 GCF_013812955.1 Nannocystis sp.
GCCGCGACGCCTGACGGCGTCGCAAAAGCTAACGCCGACAAGGAGGCCCGCTGGGGCGACGCGATCCGCAAGGACGGCCTGCTGTCCGGCATGCACCCAAGGTGGCACCTGCGCACCGACGACGGCAAACCACCGGCCGCCCGCTTCGCCCTCGAGAGCGCCCTGAGCAACCGGAACCGCGACCTGCGGACCCGGCTCGCCGCGCTGCAATTCATTCCACTTGCCGACCGACCGCCGCTGACGGACCTCGTGCGGGCCCTCACCGCGGACGCGTTCGCTGGCGCCAAGGGGGAGGCGCGCGACGAGTACCTGGACACCATGCGCACCCTGTCGCCGACGTGGTTCAAGGAGCCGTGGTTCACCGTGCTCCCGCACAACGGGCAGTCGCCACCTCTCTCGATCCTGATCGACAACCAGGGCTCCACCCACGATGGCGGCATGTACGACGACCCCTCGGACGACACCGAATGGGAGAAGCTCAAATTCGACTGGGCGGATGCGATCCGAACCTGGGACATCACGTTCCTGCGCGACAACCCGCTGGCCCAGCTCTACACCACCGTCGAGGCCGCCGCGAGCAAGGCGGCCGAGACCGCCGGTGATGTCGCGGGTGGCGTGAATGAGGCCGCGAAGGGAATCGCCAGAATCTTGAAATGGGCGCCCTACGTGGTCGCCGGAATCGGCGCAATCGGCGTGACGGCGGTGGTGCTCGCGGCTGCGAATCGTACGCCGTCCATACTACCCATGCATCCCGTCGGGCAAGAGGGGCCATGAACCGGGCCATCCTGTTCACCACCTTTGCCGCCGGGGCAGCGCTCGTCGGGGCCGGCTACCTCGTGCGGCGGCCCGACCCCATACGCCTGGCGCCCGAGGTCATCCCGATCATCACGCCCTTCATCGACCTCGACGTCGCCGAAACCGTGCTCGCGGCGATGGAGCGCCTCCCCGACGAGCGGGTCACGCTGGTCCTGCACACCCTCGGCGGCTGCGTCACCGCCTGCGTGCAGATCGCCAATGCGCTCCGGCAGTTTCGCGACGCAACGGCCGTCATTCCCTACACGGCGATCTCCGGCGGCACCCTGATCGCCCTGAACGCCACCCGCATCGAGATGGGCCGAAACGCCTCGCTGTCGGCCGTCGACCCCGTGATCATGGGTCGCCGCGTCAAGCACCTCGCCGAGGGCAAGGACGACCGCGGGCTCGCCAGCCTCGCCCGCGAGTACGAGGCCGCGATGCGCACCTACCTGCGCGAAACGCTCGCCGCGCATCTACCCGAGAGCGGCCTCGACGCCGCCATGGCGACCTTCATGGGCGAGCACGCCCCCCATGAATGGCCCATCCGTCGGCCGGAGGCCTCGGCCCTCGGCCTCCCGATCGCCCCCATCACGCCGAAGTGGACCGCCCTCGTCGACACCCTGCGCGGCCTTTCCTGACCACGGCCACCGGAGCACACGCATGAAGTCAGCGACGGCACCCGAGGTCCTCGACAAGCTCCTTACACGCTGGCGCGCCGCGCTGCCTGTGCGCTACGCCCCGGCCTACGTCGACGGCTTCCTCCGTCGCCACCGGGCCCTGATCGAGGCCCTGGTCGCGGGCACCTGGACCCGCCGCAGGGCCGAGCGGGGCGATCGTCCGCAAACCGCCGCGGAGTTCGCCGCCTACGACGCGATCGTCGCCCGCGAGCGACCACGCGACGCCGACTCCGACAAAGCGATCCTCGCCCGCCTGATGACGCGGATCGACGCGGACCTCCGGGAGGGCTACCGGGAGCTCATGGTGTTCAACAACCTGGGCCTCGAATATATCGATACACGCACCGAGGCGATCCTGCTACGAAGCGTCGGCTGGGACACCGTGCCCCTGCCCCTCCCGAGCCCTGCGCTCGCGGTCCTCGCCGCGGACCGGGTCATCGCGCTGCGCGATTCCATGGGTGGGCTCGCCATTCACCCCGACCGCCGGGGCACGCTGAACCATCTCCGCGCCGACCTGCGCCAGGCCGAGGAGACGATCGTCGCCCTACGAAAAGTCCTCCAGATCGAGCCCGACACCAAGGAGCGGCTCACCACCTACGCCCGCGCGATGTGGAGGCGAGCCCGCGCGGCAAAGCTCCATCCGTCCACGCCAAACAACTGATCAAAAAAGGACCCGCCATGAGACTGACCCCAGCACAGTACGATCAATACTACGCGTCACTCGGCATCCAGCGCAGCGACCTGCGCTCCGCCGAGGTCCTGACCCTCGCGGAGCTGCCCCGGGACGTGACGCTCTCCGAGGTCGACCGTACATACGTCCTCGGCATCCTCGAACAATGGAACGGAATCGAGGATCCGCGGATGCGGGTCGACGCGGCCGGGGCCATGGAGCGGCGCGTCCTCCAGGGACGTCACCCGGACCAGCGGCAGTCGGGAGCCTGGGCGGCCTTCCTGATGCTCGGCAGGGTGCGGGACTGCGAGGCGCGGCGCGAGACGATGCACCGCATCGCGCTGGGCGAGCTCGTGCCGGAGCCACCGCGTCCGCGCAAGCCGAGAGCGCCGGCAAGAACCTCCGCCGCGCGTGGAAAGTGACCCGGATGAACCCGCAAACAATCGCCCGTCTCATGCTCGGCGGCGCCCTCGCAGCCGAGGGCGCCCTGGCCCTGCGCCGCTTCGAGGCCCGTCGGCAGGCCTACCAGGCCGCGGTCCGCCGGGCGTCCGAAGCCGGCCGCCCCCTGATCGTGGTCGGCGATCCCGACGCGGGCGCGCACACTCGTCTCGTGCGGGCCTACGGCTGCGGCGACCGGTGCATCGACCTCCGCGGCTGCCCACGATGCGAGATGATGCAGGCCGCCGACCTGACGCAGGGCCTGGTCGCAGGCATCGCCGACGACTCGGCCGTCGTCTACGTCTCCTGCGTGCTCGAGTACGTCACGGACCCCGAGGCCGCGCTGCGCGAACTTCATCGGATGGCCGGCTCGCCGGACAACCTCTTCCTGGTCCTCGTCGAGCCGTGGAGTCTCACCGCCGCGCTCTACCCCGGCGCCCGCTGGGCCGGCGGCGCCGGCGAGCACCAGATCACCATGAAGCCCATCACGATCCCGCGCAAGCTCGCCACCCTCGGCGGCCTCGCGGGACTGCTCGCGCTCACCCTGTGGCCGCGACCCGCCCCCTGACATCGGCGCGAGCGCTCGTCCGCGCGGCCGTGTCGGGTGCGATCGGCGTGCTGTGCGGGGCCGGTATCGGGCTGAGCATCCGGAAGCAATGAACACACGAATGAATGGGAGGTGACGTGGTGAAGATCGGACAGGATCAAGTGGGAGCCCCACGGAGGGCGCTCTTGAGGGACGCCCAGCCGCTGTTGACCAACTCCGCATCCGCGTTGTTGAGAGCATGCGAGGTCGCCGACCTCATCGGGTCGACCGAGGCGCAGGTGAGAAACATGCGGGCTCGCGCCCAGCTTCCACCCCCCATCAAGGTCCCTGGACTGGGCGTGCGATGGCGCCGAGCCGACCTCGAGATGTGGCTCGCCCAGCTCGGGGATCCGCGATGATCCTCGGCAAAGAGGGGGAGGGTAGGGGAGACGACGATCGACGTGCTTGCGAACGCCGTCCGCCCGGCGGTCTTCGATCGAGTAGGCATATTTCCGAACTAGATCGCGGCCCTTGCACGAGGTAACTCGGACGCAGGGCAGCGTGGAAAGGGACTCGCAGATGATCACTGTGCGTCAACGAACGGACACGAAGGTGCCCGCCTGGCAAGTCGACATCAAAGCCATGCCGCACGGCTCGCTCCGGGCGCAGCGGTACCGCTACACGGCGCCACGTTCCATCACCAGCAAGTCGGGGGCCCTGCGCTGGGGTGAGCAGGTTCGCCGGGAGATCGAGGCCGGTCGATTGCCCCCGCAGAGCAAGGAGGGCAAGGCGAAAGCCTACGAACAGGCCAAGGCGGCTCAGAAGGCGCAGGAAGGAATGCGATCCATCCGCGACGCCGCGGAGATCTACCTCGCCGACTGCGCGGGGCGAGGCAATGCTGCTTCGACCATCGAGGCGAAGCGACGCAAGCTTGCGAATGTGCTCGCCGTCGTGGGCGATGCGCCGGTCGCCGGGTCGGGCGAGGCCGAGGCGAGCCAGGTCCGCGCCGCGATGCGAGAGCGGGCCTACGCGGTCACGACCATCAACCAGACGATGAACGTCTTCGGCATGATGCTGAAGCGCTGCCACGTGCTGCGTCTGCGGGCCAACCCGCCGGAGCAACTCGAGAAGATCAGGGACCGACAACCACCGATCCCAAAAGCGTACGACGACGCGACCTTCGAGGCGCTCGTCGCGGCGGCCGGGGTGCTGGGGCCCGAGTACACCGCGCTCTACCTGGTCTGCGGCGAAACGGCCCTGCGGGTGGGCGAGCTCATCGGACTCGAGGTCAGCGACGTGGACCTGGGGCGCCGCACGCTTCGCGTCGAGCGCTCGGTGAGCGCCACCGGCGAGGTCACCCTCCCGAAGAATGGCAAGACGCGCACGTTGTCGATGACCGAGCGCCTGACGGCCGCGCTGACCCTGTGTGTTAGTTCGATGCATCGATAAGGACCGGCGAGGTATCTGTGGAACAAGTTCTGACCTGAACTCGCCAAAAGCCCCTCCGCCGCCAAACGGCCGCGGATCTCCAACCGGAGGGGCTTTGGCGGGGAGGGCAGCTTGCCCCGGGTTGCCTCTGGTTGAGTCTCCCTGCCACAAATCTGCCCCAAAACTCGGATGGGCGTGGGTGTTATCCGGGCAGTTCGACAAGGACCTCGGCGTGTTCACCGCGGGATGCCATCGAGCCGTCATCGGTGACGGCCAGACATCGGGTGCAGGATCGCACGCCCCGTCGAACCGGACCGAAGCTCCGACCACGAGCGCCAGCGATGTCTCCCGGTACTCCGGGACGACACCCTCCGCGGCCACCCGGCGCCACGCCTGTGGCCCGCCGGCCTCGAGTTCGATCAGGTTGCCGTCGTGACGGCACGGTGGGCACGCCGAGATGAGCGAGCTCGGCGATGCTTGCGGGAGAGCACGGTGCGTGCCACCGTCGTTGCCATGAATCGTGCTCAGCGAGGCAGCGTGGCCCTTGGTTTTTTTATCAGGATGCTCGGCCGAGCGGCGATCCTCGGCTCGTTGCTGGGGGTCGGCTGTGGCGAGCCTCCACCAGAGCCCGACGACAGCGGTGTGACGACCGTCAGCAAGGGCGGCCCGGCGCCGCCCAAAGGCGCGAGCACCGCGACGCCGCCCGCTGGCGACGAAAGCTCGGGCGCGCCTTGCTCGCGTTGGTCCGACTGGAACTGCGCGCCGACCCCCTACGGGAACGCGTGCGAGGCAACCTGCGACGAATACATCATCGATTGCAATAACGAGTATGGGCTCTGCAATTGGGCGCGCATCGGCGACGCGATCCTCGACTCCTGCGAGTACACCGAGAACGCCTTCGACGGCTGCGAGGGGTGCGAGCATGGAATCAAGGTATGCCAGCCGTTCTGACCGGCGGCGCGGTTAAGCGGACATCGTCACCACCGAGCGCGACTTGCATTCGCGCAAGGCGCAGCACGCCGAAGCGATCTTGCCCGCCGTCGAGCTCGAGGACTTGGCAGTGGTGGAGGAGGCGGTCCATGGCGGCGCTGGCCATGAGGGGGTCGCCGAAGAGCGGCGGCCACTCCTCGATGGCGCGGTTGGAGGTGATGAGCGTCGAGCCATGCAGTCATGACGGGGGACGGCGAGCATGTACGATCGACGAGCAGGGCCCAATAAGCCCCGCGAACCCGTCCGAGACGGCCCTCCATGTTCGCCCATCGGCCCGCATCCGTGGATTCACGGCACCGCCAGTACCCGACTCTTCGCCGATATTCCCCGCTTAAAGATTTTGAGCGCGCCCAGGGCGAGCATGTACAATGTAATTACTCAAAATCGAGCTCCATGGAATCCGGCCCGACAGAATCAGACTCCACAGAATCCGACTTTTCGGTGACGAGCTTTTTCTGGCGTTCTGCAAGAAGGACGTATTGAAAAAGAGGAGACTCAGTATTAGAGAGCAAATTCTTATACCACTTCTCAATATCTTCTCGATCTCTCAGCTTATTAAGCGCGTCCTTATTCTCGGTGAAAGATGGAACCTGTGAGACGCCTTTTGGCGAATCCATTACCCATTCAAATTTACGAGGGCGTTGACTGTGAGCTTCAAGGCAGCTGGGGTTGCTAAGAATATGGAGAGATGCCTCGTCCAGGAACGGCGTATTAGTAGTCAGGAGCGTTGATGATACAAGCGCCTGATCCAGGGTGAGCCACTCATTCTCGTTGGCCCAAAAGTATGTCCCTGCGACGCTGGGGGAGGCAAATGATTCTCCATGAGGGTGTTTTTCCCCAAGAAGGCGCCACGAGCAATTATATAGACGGTACCGGTGCGTGTCAATGTCGGTATAATGAATCATGCTGCTTCGACCCCGGCTCCGAGTGGCAGTTAATGTCTTAGTGATGATATCATCGTGCGGCTCCACGTTTAAGTCTCCGATGACAACAATGTGCCTCTGATGCTGCGGGCCTGCAGCGTTCATGAAGCTAAAAACCTCATGCCTTAGGTGCGCAGCCAATGTGCGGCTGGTCTCTCGTTGCGTGGAACCCATAAGCGGAGGCCAGTGGCAGAAGATGAATCGAATGCTGTAATCCGTTGCAGTATAGTCAACCACTGACATCGCGCGCGTGTCTCGTGGGACACGTGGAGCTATGTAAGGAAGGCTTGGCAAAAAAAAACATTGGGGACTGACGAGTCCGAGAAAATTGCGATGTCCGGCTGGTGCTCCGATGCAGTATGCAAGAATGTGAGGTTGTAGTTAGGCATGGCTCGATCACGCAATTGCTCGGCAGCAGCATGCGATATCTCTGCCAGCCCAAGCAGATGGAGCCTGCCGAGGCTCTGTTGCATATCCTGAATTACTCGATCGACAGCCGAGCACTTTGCTCGGTACTCAACTTCAGATGTTGGTCCACGGCCATGCAAAGGAGATCCTGCCTCGAAGGCGATGAAGTCATTTACATTCCACCAGCCGAACCGGATTTCCGATAATGGCGGGGCGATCATTCTCGGAGTGTAGACGAAACTCGCATGAACCCACAAGGGAGGAGGGCGAAGTCGTTCCCGCCGAGGTCGAACTGGCGCCGAGGTCGACCTCGGCGCGCTCGACGCGCTCGACGCGCTCGACCTCGGCGCGCTCGACCTCGCGCCACACCTGCTACGCTGGCCCTCGTGGACGCCGACGCCCTGTTACACCGGCTGCTTTTCGACGTCTTGCAAGACGAGCTGGCGAGGTGGCCGTCGCCCCGCGTGTTGGAGCTCTTGGAGGAGACTGGCGCGAGTGAGGAACAGGCCCTGGCGCTCCGGGTCCGGGCCGTTCAGATGCAAGGCGAGTTTTCCGTCGCATGGTCTCGCGCTGGGGCCGTTGACTAGCGAGCTTCAGACTGACCACTCGCTAAGACCTGCTCATAGGAATGCGAAGCCGATAATTAGAGGCCGCGCAAACGGTCGGGCTCGAATCGCAGGGTGTAGGTCGCGGGTGATGCGGCGGGGAATCTCGTGGCGGCAACAGCGTCCGCCACACACCGCCTCACGCCGCCCGGGTCCGGCGCTGCGCGGGGGAAGCCGTTGACCGTCTCGACGTGGCCCATCCCGCCCGCGACGCGCAGCTTGAGCACGAGCCACTCCGCCGTGCGGCAGACCGTCATGCCTGGCGCCAGAAGCCGCTGGACCGCCGCTTGTCGCAGACGAGGCCGCGGCGTGTCGGGCGTCGGCGGCAGGTTCTCCGCGGCGCCTGGCCCTGGCGCCGCGGGCGTTTGGTCCAAGAGCGGCGCCATCGAGCTCGCCCCTGCCTTCGTCATCCCGGGCGCGCCGTCTGCTAGCTAGCTAGCGCCGATGAGGACGGCGAAGTCCTTCTTGGGTATCGGCGGGGTGACCGCGCGATGGGGAATGTAGAGCGATGCCGACATGGCCGACATCTCGGGGTCGGTGGTCTCGATTGGGATAATCGCCGCGTAGCGAACGATGTATCCCTTCGGGCTCACGAGGATCGAGCCAATCCTGGCGAATCGAGGATCCCCGGCGATCTCCTTCTGTTGTACGAGCACGCCATTGCGCACGACGATCCGGAGCTCGTGTCCGTACCACGGCAGCGAACGACAGACGCGGTACCAGCGTGCCCTCCGGCGCATGTATTGCACGGCCTCGTAGAGCGTCGAACCCAGCATGACGGCGCCCAGCAGGAACAGCGGATAGTAGCCCGAGAGCCAGGCCGTCATGCAAACTACGACGGCCGCGAGACCGTAGAGTCGGATCATGAGGCGGCCGGCGCGCCAATTGCGAGCGACCACCGCCACCCATTGTGCATGGGATTCTCGAAAGTAGGCGTCGGTGAACGTAAACACAATCTGCAGGTCGTCTGCGGGCGCCGGCGCAGCGTTCTCGCCGAGTCCGGACTGCGTGCCCTGCTGTGCGTCGCGCTCGGACATGGTGACGGCCACCCTATCACAGTGCCGGCGTGCAGCACGCCCTCGCCGGCCCGCAATCCGCGCCCGGCTCGGAGCCCGCGCAGCGCTACAGCGGGCCGGACTTCCGCTTGTAGACCTTGCTCATGGCCCACCCGGCGGCGAACAAGAACAAGGCCCCGAAGCCTGATTCTGGACGAGCCCCGAGTCGGTGACGCTGTCGGCCGTCTGCAGCGCAAGCGTTGTTGTCGCCGCAGATATATCCCGCTGGGCAGGTTGCTGCAGCCCAGTACGCAGCAGCCGCCATCCGAGCGCCCCGACGTCGCCGCGACCCCAGCAGCGCACCGCGCCGGTGGCCAGCAGCGCGCAGCTGTGGAGTCGTTACGGTGCCATGTCTACTATTGTGAGCGCGTCGGTCCGCGTCGGCGCGGGCGCTCGGAGGTCGGGGGGTCCCACTCTCCGCAGGCCGGGCACCAAGCGCCGGACTTCACGGCCATCCCGGGGGCGATGAACTCGTGTCCCCGCGCGCAAGTGAAGCGCAGCAGGTCGGTGTGGTTCTGGTAGCTGCGCGAGCGACACGTGCCCCCGCGCTCGGCCGCGAGGGCGCGCATGCCGTCGATGGTGCCGCGATAGCGATGAGCACAGGCCGGACACCATTGTCCGCAGCGGATTCTCGCCGCGGGCGCGTCCCATTCGTGCCCGTCGTGGCACCGCCAGCGCAGAGGGGTCGTGCTGTTTACGAAGTCCTCCGAGAGGCAGCGCCCACCGCGGCTCGCCGCGACCTCCTGCATGTCGAGGAGCGAGAGCCGCGGCTGCGAGCGACCCCTTGCTGCCACGATGCTACACTCCAGACACCAGCGACCGCCGAGCAGGCTCGCGGGCTTCGCGCTCCACTCGTGGCCTTCCCGGCAGCGCGCGCGGACGGGGACGTGACTGCCGTGATACTCGGTGTCGAGGAGGACGCCGCCGCGGAGCCGCACGACCTCTCGCAGCCGCTTCAGCGTCCCGCGGGGCATCGTGCTGCAGCGTGGGCACCACTTGCCCCGTTGCAGGTGATTTGCGTTCTTCTCGAATTCGTGGCCGACGCGGCAGCGAAAGCGGAGGGGCTCGAGGTTGGACTCGATGGTGGTCGACAAGCACACGCCCCCGTGCCCAGCCGCGGTCGCCTGAACGTCGGCGATCGTCTTCGTCGCCCGCCCGGAGCAATGTGGGCACCATGTACCCCGCCGAACGTTGCCCTGGCACGCCTCCCACTCGTGACCCTCGGCGCACCGCCAGCGCAGGGGGATCAGGTCGCCCCGGAAGCTCCGCGACAGGCATCGCCCGCCGTGGGCGCGCGCGATCTCGCGTATATCGTCGATCGTCAGCAGCTTGCCGGCGCAGCGCGGACACCAGGTCCCGCGTGAGACGTTGCTGGGCATAGCCTGCCACTCGTGGGCCTCGGCGCAGCGAAAGCGCAGGTGGGTCTGACTGTTTACGTACTCGGTGGAGAGGCAAAGCCCGCCCCGCTCGCGTGCGATCGCCTGGACGCGGGCGAACACCCTCATATCGCCATAGCGGGCATCCAATGGACATGCCGGACACCATCTCCCCTGTCGGACCATCGCCGCCGTGGCCGCCCATTCGTGGCCCTCGGCGCAGCGAAAGCTCAGTTGAATCCGGCAATTCACATACTCGGTGGAGAGGCAGCGCCCGCCCTTCTCCTGCGCGATCGCCTGGACACTGGAGAATGTCCGCGCCTTCTCGCCACGGTGACGGGTCTCGTTCGCGCAAACCCGGCACCATCTCCCGCGCAGGACCGAACTCGCCACGGCGTCCCACTCGTGGCCCTCGGCGCAGCGCCAGTGCATCTTGTGATGGGCGTTGCGGTACTCGCTCGAGAGGCACGCCCCGCCGCGCGAGCGTGCGAGCGCTTGGAGCTGAGCGTGGCACTCGTATTGTTGCTCGTTCATCGTCGATTCACCGCGCGGTCGCCGGTGAGCCCCTCGTACCACAACTCTGGGACATGCGCGCCACCGCTCGCGCCAAGGCTTCGGGCGAGCCGCCCGCGCTGGTGCTGAACATCCTCTCGGTGAAGCTGCCCGCGAAGGTCTACGCGGCCGGGCCCGTGTCGCTGGAGGTGCAGCCCGAGAGCACGGCCTCGGTGCAGATCGCCGTCGACGGCGTGGACCTCGGCGAGCTGGGGCGCGAACCCGGCCATCGAGGGCCTTGTTCGGCGTGCCTTGCCCCATCTCCTCTACCTCTGCGCGGAGCCCGATGTCGCGGCACGCCCCAGGGTGAAGTCAAACCCACGAAGACCAAGCAGGGGCTGCGTTGGTTCCCAAACGAGAAGATCGCGGTGTGGAACGTGGGCGTTCGCCTCGGTGCGACGCTGCACGCGTCCGAGACCCTGTACTCTTCGGCGGTCGACGGTGAGTCGTTCTTGCTGTCGGCGTTGAACGGTTGAGACCTTTGCCTTTTTTATATTCCGACTTGCTCGCCACATTAAAAGCGACCGGCGGCGGGGAGCTGGCGGCCTGGGTCTCTTGTTCCGAGCCGGATAATGCATTCGCTCACGTCGGAGACATCTGGAGCCTGGGGGACGTCTATGAAGAGGCGAATCGGCTTGCACAGCTCGAGCAAACCAGAGGTGACGCCGTGCAATGGGGCAACTGCTACCTCTTGCTGTTGCCGAAGCACAAGACCTGGATGCTGGTCAACCATTACCATTTCAGCGGACTTGAAATATCATTACATGGCACGCCGGAATTCGTGGGCGCGGTTCTGCAGCGCCTCGAGCCGAACGCCGGCGGCCGCCGCGACGGCCTCATAGCGACGCGATGAAGACCTCGCAGGGGCCGCGCGTTTTCTACGGCCGTTTGCGACAGCGCGGGCAGGTCACGGCGAGGATGTCGACCGGCATCGCGCAGGGGCGGCAGGCCTTGTGCGGGCCCTTGATGAAACGGGTGGAGCTGAGCTCAAGCGGCGCATCGTTGCGGGTATCGCGCTGGCATACGCCGCAGTGGCTGGCAGCCGGCGATTTTGGGCTGAGGCAGTAGGGACACAGGCTCAGGGCGGTCGGCGCGGCGGCTTGCCACACACTGGCCGGCAGATAGGGAGATTGCACCGCCACGTCCTGAGCACGCTGGGCTGCCATGCGACGCAAGGCCAGCGCCGGCAGGCAGATCCTTCCGTCTTCGGCCAAGGCATTTTGGGGGCTTTGCCAGAACTTTCGATGGCCTTCGAGGAGTTGGATCAAGGCCTCGTCGAAGTCCTCGGGTTCATCGGCCAGCAGCAGGAACAATGCCTTCAGGGCGGGATAGTCGAGCTGGTCGATGCGCTTCTGGGTGAACTCGAGTTCGGGGCTGGAGGGCTCGCAGCGGGCGATTGCCTGTTCGAGCAGCTCCGCAATCTCGCCCTCGCCGCTGACCAGCGAACGCAGGCTGCCGGCATACGGCTGCAGATAGGCATTGAAGCGGATGCCCTCGGGCGCCAGTCGAGCGAAATCGACAGCGGCCAGCCAGTGCTGCGCCACCACGTCGCCGCACGCCAGAGCGCACCACATCGCATCGAGCCAGTACTGGAAGTTGATCTCCGATTCATCGGTCTCGCCCTCGACGGTGAGCAGGCTGCCATCCTCCAGCTCGATCGTGCTGGCGGCCTCGCTTGCGGCGTGGGCGTATTGCAGCGCCGACAATCGTGCCGAGAGGCGCAGCCGGGCCGGGGCCTGCGCATCCTCACCCAGCGCCACACCACCCGCCGCCAGTGCCATGGCGTTGAGCGCGCAGCCGCGCAGCACGTCGGGCCGGTTCGGCAGCAGTGGCAGGATATCGTCAAGGTAGCTCAGCGTGATCGCATGCTTTTCAGCCAGCATGGCGGCATCGATCTTGTGGGCTGGAATCGTCTTCATGGGGGGCTGGATCCCCCTTACGGAGCACCCACGGGCACCTTGCCTGAAGCGACGGTCGTCGACAACCCCCTGCTCCGCGCGTTGGTCTCGCCGACGGCAACGTTGTGGGTGCCGGATCGTGGGCGGACCTGAGCGCCTTGCACCGTGAATCTGGAGCGCGGCCGCAGGAGGAGGGCGCTGGGATATGCTCGCGCTGATGTCGTCACGGCCCGCCCGCTGGTTCGCTCGTTCGCTGGTCTGCACGCTCGGTGTCGCGGCGCTGGCCTGCACCTCGAAGGGGGCGCCGAAGCCCGAGGTGGTCGCGGAGCCGGTGCAGGTGCCGGAGCCCGAGCCGCCGACGCCGGTGCCGGTGGTGGCCGAGCCCGAGCCCCCGGCGCCGAAGACCCGCCACCAACAGCGACCGGCGACGATCGCCGCCGCGGAGGAGCACGCGTGCGCGCTCGAGGGCGCGGGCACGGTGGCGTGCTGGGGCCGCGGCGACGACGGTCAGCTCGCGCCGGGGACCGACAAACACAGCGCCACGCCGGTGCGGGTCCCGGGGATCGACGACGCCGTGGCGCTCGGGGTGCTGCGCCGCGTCAGCTGTGCGCTGCGAGCCGGGGGCGCGCTGACCTGTTGGGGCACGCTCGGCTCGAAGGTCCCGCAGAAGACGGCGAGCTCGCGCGCGCTCGGCGAGGTCGCGGAGTTCGCGATGATCGAGGGCACGGAGCCGGGGGTGTGCGCGCGCCGCGTCGATGGCACGATCGCCTGCGCCCTCCTGGTGGGGCTGATCCAGGACACGGCCCAGGTGATCGAGGGGATCGACGACGCGGTGGCGATCGATGTCGGCGGCATCAGTGTCCACGTGCTGCGGGCGACCGGGGTGGTCGACAGCTTCGCGCCCTTCGAAGCCAAAGCGCCGGGCGGGGCCATCGCGCTGACCCGGGAGGAGTCCCTCGGCGAGGTGATCGACATCGGCCGCGTCCAGCTGTTGATCTGCGCCGCGCTGGCGACCGGCGAGGTCCGATGCCGCGGCTACGGGAAGGACTGGCACCGCCAGACGCCGACGGCGGGCCCGCTGTGGAAGTCGCGCGTGCCGGGCGAGCTGTCGGCGACGAC
This sequence comes from Nannocystis sp., assembly GCF_013812955.1. Classification (GTDB taxonomy): domain Bacteria; phylum Myxococcota_A; class Polyangia; order Nannocystales; family Nannocystaceae; genus Nannocystis. Next base: position 13,461 of record NZ_JACCSO010000435.1, read on the forward strand.
GGTCGACGCGACCGACTCCCTGCGCCTGCACTGCCTGCGCGACGACGGCGGTAAGGTGTCGTGCTGGGGTCCGAACGAGTTCGGCCAGCGCGGCACCGGCACCACCGGCCACTCGCTCGTGCCGCGCCAGGTGTTCGCGGGCCCGACCGAGGCGCTCGACGCCGGCGGCGACCGGACCTGCGTGGTGCGACCGACGGGGGAGACCGACTGCTTCGTGC
>NZ_JACCSO010000624.1 GCF_013812955.1 Nannocystis sp.
GTTCTCGACCAGCACCGCCTCGGCCCTGGCCGGCGTCGCCGGCTGCCCGGTCGCGGTCGTGGCCGCGCTGTAAAGCCAGGCGCGGGCGCGCGCGGGCCGTGCTAAGAGCGCGAGCGATGTCCGAGACGCTGCAATTCTTCGCCACGGCCCCGAAGGGGCTCGAGGAGCTCCTCGCCGCCGAACTCGGCGCGCTCGGGGCCGCGGCCGTGAAGCTGCAGCCGTCCGGGGTGCTGTTTCAGGGGCCGCTGCAGCTCGGTTATCGCGTGTGTCTGTGGTCGCGGGTGGCGGGACGGGTGCTGCTCGAGCTCGGGCGCGGGCCGGCGAGCGACGGCGACGAGCTGTATCAGACGGTGCTCGGCATCGACTGGTCGGCGCACATGGACCGCACGCAGACGCTCGCGGTCGACTTCACGGGGACCAACGCGGCGATCGTGCACACCCAGTTCGGGGCCCAGCGGGTCAAGGACGCGGTGGTCGACCAGCTGCGCGCGGGCACCCAGCGGCCCTCGGTCGACAAGCTGCGCCCCGATCTGCGGATCCACGTGCACCTGCGCAAACAGGCGGCGGTGACCAGACATGACCCGAGGGACAGGTCGGAGGCGGGCCGCGATGAGGCGCTGATCTCGATCGACCTCGCGGGTGAGAGCCTGCACCGCCGCGGTTATCGCGAAGAAGGGGCGATGGCGCCGCTCAAGGAGAACCTCGCCGCCGCGGTGCTGCTGCGCGCCGGCTGGCCGGCGATCGCGGCCGCGGGTGGACCGCTGCTGGACCCGATGTGCGGGTCGGGCACGCTGCTGATCGAGGGCGCCTGGATCGCGGGTGACCGGGCCCCGGGCCTCGGCCGCGACTACTTCGGCTTCCTCGGCTGGAAGGGCCACACGCCGACGGTGTGGGCCGAATTGGTGGCAGAGGCGAGCGCCCGCGCGGCGGCCGGTCGCCTGAAGATCCCCGACATCCGCGGCTTCGACACCTCGGGCCTGGCGATCGCGGCGGCGATCACCAACCTCGAGCAGGCCGGGCTGCGCGGGCTGGTACACGTCGAGCGCTGGGCGATCGGTGAGCAGCTGCTCGCGCCGGTCCGCGAGGGCAAGGCGCCGGGCCTGGTGGTCTGCAACCCGCCCTACGGCGCGCGCGTCGGCGAGGGCGAGGATCTGCGCCCGCTCTACCGCGAGCTCGGCGAGCTGCTGAAGACCCGGCACATGGGCGGCGACGCGGCGGTGCTGATCGAGGACCGCGAGCTCGGCCACGCGATCGGCCTGCGCGCCAAGAAGATCTACGACCTCTATAACGGCGCGCTGCCGGTGCACCTGCTGCGCTTCAAGATCGAGGAGGGGGCGTTCATGCGGCCGCGGGTGGAGCGGCCTGTGGTGCGCAGCGAGGCGGCCGAGAGCTTCGCCAACCGCCTGGCGAAGAACCTCAAGCAGCTGCGACCCTGGGCCGAACGAGAGGGGCTGACCGCCTATCGCGTGTACGACTCGGACATCCCCGAGTACGCGGTCGCGGTCGACCTCTACGCCGATCACGCGCACGTGCAAGAGTACGCGCCGCCGAAGGAGATCGAGCCGGAGAAGGCCGAGGCGCGCGTGCGCGACGTGCTCGCGGTGGTGCCCGAGGTGCTCGGGGTGCCGCGCGAGCACGTCCAGCTCAAGACCAGGATGCGCAGCAAGGGCGGCTCGCAGTACGGCCAGCAGGGCGCGGCCGGGCAGCTGTTCGAGGTCCGCGAGGGCAACTGCCGGTTCTTCGTCAACCTGAGCGGGCACCTCGACACCGGGCTGTTCCTGGATCATCGCGTGACGCGGCAGCGGGTCCAGCAGCTGGCGCGCGGGCGCCGGTTTCTCAATCTGTTCGCGTACACCGGGGCGGCGACGGTGCACGCGGTGAAGGGCGGGGCGCTGGCGTCGACGACGGTCGACATGTCGACCACCTACACGGCGTGGGCGCGCAAGAACTTCGACCTGAACAACATCACGGGGCCGGAGCACAAGCTGGTGACGGCCGAGTGCCGCGGCTGGATGGCGCAGGAGATGCGGCGCTACGGGCTGATCTTCCTCGATCCGCCGACCTTCTCCAACTCGAAGCGCATGGAGGAGGACTTCGACCTGCAGCGCGACCACGTGCAGCTGATCCGCGAGGCCGTGCGGCTGCTCGAGCGCGGGGGGATCTTGATCTTCTCGAACAACAACCGCCGCTTCAAGCTCGACACCGAGGGCCTGGGCGACCTGGACGTCGCCGACATCACGAAGGAGACGATCCCGAAGGACTTCGCCCGCAACCCGCGGATCCACCAGTGCTGGCAGATCCAGCGCCCGCGCGGCGGCTGAGCCGAGGAGGTTGTGCCTGTCTCATGAGACAGGTTGTTACAGGCCGCAGGCTTGCTTGAGGGCGTCGCGGACCTTGCC
>NZ_JACCSO010000625.1 GCF_013812955.1 Nannocystis sp.
CGCCTGTCTCGACGCACCTGGCCTTTCGGACCTGTGACAGCGTGAGGACCTGGCCCTCGGGACAGTCGGGGCGGCGCACCGGCGGCAAGCGCCAGCGCGGCGCCGTCGACCAGCCGAGGCGCGGGCGGCCGCTGTCGGCGCTGGCGGTGTTGGCGCTCCCGCACACGATCAGCAAGCTCAGCAAGCTCAGCAAGTTCAGCGGTCCCAGCAGGCCGCTCAGCGCCGTGCTGGAGGCCCACCACGGGCTGTCCGGGGCTGCGCGAAGCCGCACGGTGCCGCTGTGGTTGCGTGTCATACCCGGCGCATTGTGAGCCAAGCCGCAGCGGGAGGCAAAAAACTCGGGCCCATGGCCGCGCCCGGGGGCCTACTGTGAGCCTCGAAACGATGCCCAGCGCCGATTTGAAGCATTCCAGCCCCGTCCAGCCGGCCCAAAACGAGAGCGCGCAGCGTTACCGCGCCCGCCACAAGATCCGCGTCGTGACCGCCGCGGCCCTGTTCGACGGCCACGACGCGGCGATCGGGGTGATGCGCCGGATCTTGCAGAGCTCCGGGGCCGAGGTGATCCACCTCGGGCACAACCGCGGCGCCGAGGAGGTCGTCGACGCGGCGATCCAGGAGGACGCCCAGGCGATCGCGCTCAGCTCCTATCAGGGCGGCCACGTCGAGTACTTCCAGTACATGTACGACCTGCTGCGCCAGAAGGGCGCCGGGCACATCACGATCTGGGGCGGCGGCGGCGGGGTGATCGTGCCGCGCGAGATCGAGGCGCTGCACGCCCACGGCATCAACCGGATCTTCAGCCCGGAGGACGGCCGTCGCCACGGGCTCCAGGGCATGATCGACATGATCCTGCGCGGCTCGGACTTCTCGACCGAGCCCGCGGATCCGCTGGCCGAGCTCGCGGCCGTGACCGCGCCCGGGGCCCGCGACGCCGCCGATCACAAGAGTCGACTGGCGCGCCTGATCACCGCGGTCGAGGCGTTGACCGACGAGGGCGGCCCGCTGCGCGACGCGATCCGCGGCACCGAGGTCCGCGGCGTGCCGGTGCTCGGCATCACCGGCACCGGCGGGGCCGGCAAGAGCTCGCTGACCGACGAGCTGCTGAGCCGCCTGCTGCGCGACCACCCGGATCGTCACATCGCCGTCGTCTCGGTCGATCCGACCCGGCGACGCACCGGTGGGGCGCTGCTCGGCGACCGCATCCGCATGAACGCGCTGCGCAGCCCGAACTCGTACATGCGCAGCCTGGCGACCCGTCAACCCGGGGTCGAGCTGTCGCGGGCGACCGACGACGTCGTGCGCCTGATCCAGCGCGCCGGCTACGATCTGGTGATCGTCGAGACCTCCGGCATCGGCCAGGGCGACGCCGAGATCACGCGCCTCGCCGACCTGTGCCTGTACGTGATGACCGCCGAATACGGCGCGCCGAGCCAGCTCGAGAAGATCGAGATGCTAGACCTCGCGCAGCTGATCGCGATCAACAAGTTCGAACACAAGGGCAGCAAGGACGCGCTCCGCGACGTCCGCAAGCAGGTCCGGCGTAACCGCGAGGTCCCATACAGCGTGCCCGACGAGGCGCTGCCGGTGTTCGGCACCGTCGCCAGTCGATTTCACGACAGCGGCGTCAACGGTTTGTATGCCGCGGTTTGTGACGGGCTGACCCCGGGCTCGCGCGCGTCGTGGCATTGCGACATCCCGGCCGAGCAGCGGGCGCTGGCCTCGGACACCCGCGACCTGATCCCGCCGGAGCGCACGCGTTACCTCGCCGAGATCGTCCGCACCATCCACGACTACAAGACCCGCGCGCACGCGCAGGTCGAGAAGGTCCGGCAGCTGCACGCGCTGCGGGTCGCCAGAACGATGTTGGCGGGCGAGGTGGGCGTCGACCCGGCCGCCTTCGACCGCGCGATCGAGCGGGCCGAGGCGGCGATCGACGCCGATGCTCGCCGCGCGCTGCTCGAGATCCCGCGGCTGCGGGCCGCGTACAGCGAGGCCGAGTACGTGGTGAAGATTCGGGGCAGCGAGGTCCGCTATCCGACGCATGTCACGACTCTGTCGGGCACGCAGCAGCCGCGGGTCGCGGTCCCGCAGGACGACGAGCCCGGGGCGCTGGTCCGCTTTGCGCTGCTCGAGCACCTGCCCGGATACTTCCCCTTCACCGGCGGCGTGTTCCCGTTCAAGCGCGAGGGCGAGGATCCCAAGCGCATGTTCGCCGGCGAGGGCGGGCCGTCGCGCACCAACGAACGCTTTCATTATCTGTCGCGCGGCGAGCCGGCCAAGCGCCTGTCGACGGCCTTCGATTCGGTGACCCTCTACGGCTGCGACCCCGACGAGCGCCCGGACATCTTCGGCAAGATCGGCGAGAGCGGGGTCAGCGTGTGCACCCTCGAGGACGCGCACGACCTGTATGCCGGCTTCGATCTCTGCGATCCGCAGACCAGCGTCAGCATGACGATCAACGGGCCCGCGCCGATCGTGCTGGCGCTGTACATGAACACCGCGATCGATCAGCAGGTGCTGCGCGCCGAGGCGCAAAAGGGCGGACCGCTGAGCGCCGAGGAGTGGGCCGCGGTCCGCGATCGGACCTTGAAGCAGGTGCGCGGCACGGTCCAGGCCGACATCTTGAAGGAGGATCAGGCGCAGAACACCTGCATCTTCTCGATCGAGTTCGCGCTGCGGATGATGGGCGACATCCAGGAGTATTTCATCCGCAAGCAGGTCCGCAATTACTACTCGGTGTCGATCAGCGGCTACCACATCGCCGAGGCCGGGGCGAACCCGATCTCGCAGCTGGCCTTCACGCTCGCCAACGGCTTCACCTTCGTCGAGTACTACCGGGCCCGCGGCCTCGAGATCGACGCCTTCGCGCCGAACCTCAGCTTCTTCTTCTCCAACGGGCTCGACAGCGAGTACACGGTGATCGGCCGCGTCGCTCGCAGGATCTGGGCGATCGCGATGCGCGACATGTACCGCGCCGACGAGCGCAGCCAAAAGCTGAAGTACCACATCCAGACCAGCGGTCGCTCGCTGCACGCGATGGAGATCGACTTCAACGACATCCGCACGACCTTGCAGGCGCTGTTCGCCTACTACGACCATTGCAACAGCCTGCACACCAACGCCTACGACGAGGCGATCACGACGCCGACCGCCGAGAGCGTGCGCCGGGCGATGGCGATCCAGCTGATCATCACCAAGGAGCAGGGCCTGGCGAAGACCGACAACGTGCTGCAGGGCAGCCACATCGTCGAGCAGCTGACCGAGCTGGTCGAGGAGGCGGTGCTCGCCGAATTCCTGCGCCTCGACGAGCGTGGCGGCGTGCTCGGGGCGATGGAGCGGCAGTATCAGCGCGGCAAGATCCAGGACGAGAGCCTGACCTACGAGCACCTCAAGCACTCGGGTGATCTACCGATCGTCGGCGTCAACACCTTCCGTAACCCGAACAAGACCGGCGAACAGGAGGCCGCCGGCCAGGCCCTCACCCGCGCCAGCGCCGACGAGAAGAACGCACAGATCACTCGCCTTCGTCGCTTTCAGGCCGAGCACGCCGAGGCGGCTCCGGCCGCGCTCGCGGCCCTCCGGGCGGTCGCCCTCGCCGGCGGCAATATCTTCGAACAGCTGATGGACACCGCCCGCGTCTGCAGTCTGGGGCAGATCTCCAGGGCGCTGTTCGAGGTCGGCGGAGAGTATCGGCGCTCGATGTAGCATCGGGCGCCGCCGAGGTGGGATACCGATCACCGTAGATCACGTTCAGCCATGTGCAAACAATATGGTTGACTTTGCGAGATCTGTGATAGTGTAGTCGGCATGTCAAAGTTCGAGACTGCCTTCAAGGCCGCGATCGCTGAAAATGAGCGCCGGATCCTCATCTCCACCCTGCTCGCCTCGCCCGACCTCACCCTCGGCGAGCTGCACAAGCTGAGCAAGGGAAGCCTCGGTCGCCTGTTTAGCGAGATTACGATCTCCGACCTCATCAGTGGCAGCGGCGGCGTGACCTCCAGCCGGGCCGCGTCCCCAGCCCCGACCGCGGGTCGTCGTGGCGCTGGCAAGGCCGCTCGTGGCGCGGCTGCCAATGGTGGCGCCGCTGGTGCCGCCAGCA
>NZ_JACCSO010000641.1 GCF_013812955.1 Nannocystis sp.
CGGGAGCCCTGGCGAGGTCCTCGCGGCGACCGGCTCCTCCTCGCCAGCACGCGACGCACCCGCGCTGGCCGGCGTGAACAGGGCCTGTCCGGCCGCGGCGACCGGCAGCTCGCAGGCCCGCTCGAGCGCCGCGACGAACTCGGCCGCGGTGGTGAAGCGGTCGTTGCGGTCCCACGCGACCGCCTTCTTGAGCACGTCCTGGATCACCGGGTTGCAGGGCAGGTGGTCGATGAAGCGGTCGGCGTCGCGGATGACATCCATCGCCAGGTCGCCGCCGAACAGGGCGAACACGGCCGTCATGCCGAGCCCGTAGATGTCGGCGCGCGGGTCGGCGTCCTGCGGTCGCGACATGACTTCGGGGGCCGCATAAATAAACGTCCCCATCGCGCCGGTGCGGGTGCCGCCGGTCAGGTCGGTCTCGCGGACCAGGTCGAAGTCGGTCAGCTTGGCGCGCTCGCCGTCGAGGATCACGTTCGAGGGCTTCACGTCGCGGTGGACCAGGCCTCGAGTGTGCGCGAAGTGCAGCGCCTGCCCGACCTGCATCAGCAGCCGCAGCGCCCGCTCGCCCGTCATCTCCTGATCCTGCACCGCGTCATGCAGGGTCCCGTCCGGCAGGTACTCCATCACGAAGTAGTAGCGGCCGTTCTCGTCGCCGTAGGGCTCGCGCACCCGCACGATCGCCGGGTGTTGCAGCTCGGACATCTTCCAGGCGCCGCGAAAGAAGCGCTCGCGCCGGCTCTTGTCCTCGGCGAACTGTCCGTGAAGGATCTTGATCGCCACCGTGTTGTTGTCGCGGAGGTCGGTCGCCCGCCACACCGCCGCGAAGCCGCCCTGGCCGATGTGCTCCTCGAGGCGGAAGTGGCCGTGCCCGAGCACATCGCCGACCTGCAGCTGCGCGCCCTCGCGAAACGAGCGTCGCACCTTGCGGATCTCCGCCTCGGCCCGCTCGAGCGCGCGCGGCTCGGTCCGCGAGTCGCCCAGCAGATCGTCGCGGCGGGCGATCGCCGCGTCGAGCGCCCGGGTCAGCTGGATCTGCCGGTCGCCGACCTTGAGGTCCAGCGGTCCGCCCGGTCCGAACACCCGCGCGTAGACCACGTTACGAAACGGGCTCGCGCCGCGGCAGATGCCGGTCAGGCGCAGCTCCTTGTGCTCCTCCTGCCCGAGCTCCTGGCCCTCGGTCAGCCGGCGAAACAGCATCGTCAGCCGCGCGTCCTCCGTGACCAGGCGAAAGATGTTGTAGAAGTGAATGTTGCGCGGGCTCTCGCCGACGATCGTCGTGATCACCACGTCGACGTCGCCGCTGTCGAGGCGCGGCTTGCCGCGGGCCGCCAGGTTCCACAGCTGCTCGAACACCAGCTGGCACAGGAACACCGAGCCGCCGGTCAGCTCGTGCACCCGCGCGGTCAGGTCGGGCCCGGCGAACGCGCCCGCGGTCGCCAGATACACCGCGAGCTGACTGACCTGCGCGGGGGACAGGTCCTCGAGCTCGATCTCGATCGCCACGTTGAAGGGCGACCAGCGCGGATCTTTAATAAAACGCGAGGAGTGGGCCGCGCCCGCGAGCACGAACTGGACCCGCTGCAGATCGGCCGTGTCGAGCCTCGCGCGCAGGTTGAAGAAGGTCCGCAGCTTGCTGAAGATCTGCTCGCGGCAGTCGACGCTCAGCAGCACGTCGATCTCGTCCATGAACACGATCAGCCGCTGCTTGCAGCTGCGCAGCCACAGCAGCAGCACGTCGCGCGGGTCCTCCTGGCTGATCGGCGCCGGGTCGAAGTTGGCCCCGCGCGCCACCTCGTGCAGGAACTGGCGCCAGAAATCCTCGTACGACGTCACCACGAACGGCGACAGGTCGACCAGCGCGACCCGATACTTCGCCGGGTCCAGCGCCGCCATCGTGCGCAGCAGCAAGCTCGACTTCCCGCTCTGCCGCGGCGCCGCGAAGTACGGATAATACTGGTTGTCCTCGATCTGCTCGATCAGCTGCGCGTCCGCGTCGCGGCGGATGTACGCCTTGCCCGAGAACGCTCCCGCGGCCCGGTACGGGTTCTCGAGGCTCATCGATAGCTCTCCATGCGGGCCACCCGCGCCGCCATCTCGGCGTCCGTGCGGCCCGCCGCCTCGTCCTTGAACAGGTTGAAGCACAGGCACTGCGCGCGCTTCGGGGCCATGCTCGACAGCCGCCGCACCGCCTCGATCTGCGCCTGCGCGATCGCCTGCGCCCGCCGCGGCAGCAGGCCCAGCAGGGTGCCGAGCTCGGCGTCATTGAACGGCAGCAGCGCGACCGTGTGCCAGTCGCCGAGGTTGGGGTTGTTGAGTCGAAAGCCCTCGAGCACCGCCTCGAAGGGGTCGCGGGTGGTCACGACGATGCGCAGGTGCGCGCTGTGTCGGGTCCCGAGGCGGTGCAGCGCGGGCACGAAGCGCTGCGCGACCTCCTCGGTCATGCCGCTGAACTCGTCGATGGTCAGCAGCAGCGGCCGCTGCTCGATCGCCGTTGCGATCTCTTTCCAGCCGGTGAACACCTGCCCGTAGCAGTCGCCGACCGCCTTGAAGAACTCGTCGTAGAACAGGTTGACGTCGTCGATGCGCATGTCCATCAGGTCGAGGCGACACACCGCCGCCTCGGCCCCGCGCGCCCAGTAGCGATCGCTGCGCATCAGCAGGCTCGACTTCCCGATCGAGAACTCCCCGCGCACCACCAGCAGCGGGTGCTCGGCCAACCCCGCCGCCAGCGCGCCATCGGCCGCCCGGCGCACGTAGGAGCTCGCGTCGGCCGCCAGCGCCCCCGCCTTCTGGAACGGGTTGCGCCCGCCGCCGCCGGTGCTGTCGGCCGGGCTCTGGCCGCGCGGCGTGCTGTCCTCGGGGACAGCCGGTCCGAGGATGCTGTCGCCCGGCGAGCCCAGCTCCTGGG
>NZ_JACCSO010000660.1 GCF_013812955.1 Nannocystis sp.
GATCGCGGCGACGATCCGCGCGCAGCGGCTGCGGCTCGGCCTGGGTCTGGGCCTCGGCGGGGCGGTGCTCGCGGCCGGCATGATCTACTGGACGGTCGCCGGCACGCGGACCCGCGAGGTGGCGGCCCCGGTGCGCGAGGTGGCGGCCGTGGTCGAGGTCCCCAAGGACCTGCTCAAAGAGTCAGGTCCAGGTCTGGACGCGACCCAGGGCGAGCGCATGGTCGAGCACGAGATCCGGCCGCAGGAGACCTACGAGGACATCGCCCGCTACTACGGGGTGTCGCTGGCGATGCTGCAGAAGTTCAACACCATCTCGCTCGGCGACCCGCCGGTGCCCGGCACGAAGCTGAAGATGATGAGCAACAAGCCGCCGCGGCCGCCGCTGCAGGAGGAGCTGTACGTGGTCAGCGAGGGCGACGACTGGCGCTCGATCGCCGGCTTCTACGGGATCAGCATCGAGGACATCCGGCGGCAGAATCGCAAGCTCGGCGACCAGCTGCGCGGCGGCGAGGAGCTGCGCTTCCTGATCGAGATCGAGCCCTTCGCCAAGGCGACCCCGAACCCCGACGACCTGCCGATCTTCATCGTGCCCGAGGGGGCGAGCTCGGAGGGCAAGGTGACCGGCGGCGCGCTGCGCAACGCGGTCCAGCTGCTGCCCTCGCCGCTGGCCTCGATCCGCTGCTCGGTGCACGCCTACGCCACCAACTACACGGTCAAGGCGCTGCTGGGCGCGGTCGCCGAGTTTCGCCGGCAGGGTTATACCGGCGAGATCATGGTCGCCGACCTGAGCCTGCGCGACGGCGGCAAGTACGGGCCGCACAAGTCGCACCAGTCGGGCCGCGACGCCGACATCTGGCTGCTGGCGAAGCGCAAGGCCTATACCAAGGGCTGCAACAACTGCAGCACCGACTCCTGCAGGCCCGAGCCGGAGGACGTCGACTGGGCGGCCGAATGGCGCTTCATCAAGGCGCTCAACGCCGGCGGCCTGGTCCAGGAGGTGTTCCTGTCGCACTGGCTGCAGCAGCGGCTGCACGAGGCGGCGCTCGCCCAGGGCGCGACCCCCGAGGAGCTGAAGCGCCTGATCCAGTGGCCCCGCAAGCCCGGCTACCCGGCGCTGGTGATGCACTCGGACGGCCACGTGCATCACACCCACGTGCGCTTCAAGTGCGACCCGAGCGACACCGCCTGCTCGAATCAGAAGTGATGAGATGATGAGAAGTTGACGAACTCGGCGTCGGGTGTGAGGAGGACAAAGCCCCGGCGATCGCTTGCTGCGCGCTTCTATGCATGCGAAGACGAAATGCCCCGGGTCACCCGGGGCTCACCAAGGAAGACTCGAAGATGAAGCTCTCTGTCTCGTTGACCCTCTGTGTCACCTGTCTCATCGGCGCCGCGCAGCTCGGCTGCAAGCCCGCCGCGCCCGCGGCGGCTCCCACCGAGGGGGCGGCGCCAGCCGATGGGCCAGCGCCCGCGGCCGCTGCCGGCGAGGATCCCTCGGATGTTCACATCGAGGGCGACCACCTGGTCATCGACCGACACATCAACTTCGCCTTCGACAGCGAGAAGATCCTCGAGGACTCGTTTGACCTGCTCGACCACATCGCGCAGCTCCTGAAGAACCACCCCGACATCGTCAAGATGCACGTGATCGGTCACACCGATAGCTCGGGCAACGCGGACTACAACCTGAAGCTCTCCGAGCGCCGCGCCAACTCGGTCGTCGAGGCGCTCAGGACCCGCGGGGTGAGCGCGACCCTCGACGCCGCCGGCAAAGGCATGAGCGAGCACCTCTGCAACGAGGACACCGAGCCGTGCCACGAGAAGAACCGCCGCGTCGAGTTCCTCATCGAGCAGGGCTCGCCCTGAGCGCGGCTACACGAGCAGGCGCGCCCGCCTTCGGCGCGCCCGCTCGAAATTGAAGCGAGCGCTCAGCGCTGGCCGCTCAGTGGCCTCGACGGCGCATGCGCTCGGTCTCGACCACCGGGTCCCAAACCACTGAGTCCCAGTTTTTGGCGGAGGGTCGTGCGAGCCGCTCACGGCTGTTCGAAGCAGTCCGACGCGGGCTTTTCCAACCCCTTGCTTGTCAGCGCTCGCCTTTCGCCACAAGTCTGCGTCGTACTTCACGAATTCGCCCAGGGCCCGAATACCCGCGAGTCCCCGAGTCTCTCGGGATTCGGCCCGCCTCTTGGAGAGCTGGTGGAGGCGCTTGGAGCCGCGCAGCGGCGACAAGCGCCGTGTGCTCAACATTGACCGCGGACCCTGGTCAGGTGCTGCCGCAGATCCGCTGCGGCCGTCCGGCGGGCAGGCCAGGGTGGCGCGCGTTGCGGCCGTCCGGCGGGCAGGCCAGGGTGGCCCGCCCGCTGGCCGCCAGGTGATCGACCCGCGGCGGCGGGCGTAGCAATTTCGGCGACTTGGTGACCGGCGTGAAGGGATGCACAGGCGGGCGAGATGCCCGCGTGCGTGAGGCCGTTCGGCTACGTGCTGCGCCAGACGCACGAGTGCGACGCGGCGATGCTGGTGCGTCGGCACCTCGCGGAGTTCCTGGAGCGCGGCGAGGCGCGGGCGGGGCCGCTGCCGGCGTTCGTGAAGGGGGAGCTCGAGGGCTTCGCGGGCTGCGGTGACTTCGAGCTCGGCTTCGTGCGGACCTGCTGCCGCACCTGCGGTGTCAGTTTTCACCAGCATTCCCCCCCGGTGAGCGGATTTTCTCACCAGCATTCCCCCTCTGGGCGGCCAGTTTCTCAGGACCATTCCCCCCTGGCCGGGCTCGAGTTTCTCACCGGCATTCCCCCCCTGGGCGGCTGAGTTTCTCAGGACCATTCCCCCCTGCGTGGCGAGACGAGTAGCCC
>NZ_JACCSO010000680.1 GCF_013812955.1 Nannocystis sp.
CCTCGAGGCCGCGCAGCAGCGGCTCGGGGTCGCGGCTGAGCGGGCCGGGCACGCTGACCTCGTTGCCGGCGGCGATGACGAGGGCGCGGTCGACGGGGCCGAGGGCCGCGAGCTCGGCGCGGGCGCGCTGCAGGGCGAGATCGAGGCGCGTCGGCTTTAATAAAGTGTCGTCATTTGCGGCGTCGACATCCTCGGGATCATGGGCGGCGCTGGCCATGCTCGCGGAGCGATCGATCACGATCGCGAGGGTGCCGGGATCGCGGATCCAGCGCTCGGGGCGCGGGTCGCCGAGCGCCAGGCACAGCAGCGCGAGCAGGGCGATCTGCAGCAGCCACGACAGCACGCGCCGGAGCTTGCGCCACAGCCTGCGGGTGTCGCTCTCGCGGGTGACCTGACGCCACAGCGCGGCGAAGGGGACCTGCAGCTGGCGCCTGCGCATGCGCAGCAGGTACATCGTCGTGATCGCGAGGCTGCCGCCGGCGAACAGCGGCAGCAGCTCGGCGAGGGTCCAGCCGGCGAGGTTCACCGCAGCAGACCTCCGAGGCGGAACATGCGGAGCACCAGCTCATCGAAGGGCTGATCGATCTCGGCGCGGAAGTAGGGGATGCCGCGGGCGCGGCAATTGCTGGCCAGGGTGGCGCAGAAGCGCTCGTGGGCCTCGGCGTAGGCGCGCAGGGTCGCGGGGCTGAGGGTCACGTCGCGCGGCTCGCTGCCCTCGCAGTCGATCAGGCTGACGTCGCCGCGAAGTCCGCTGGTCTCCGGGTGGACCTCGACGGGGTCGAGCACCTGGATGGCGACCGGCTCGTGCTTGCGAAAGCGCAGCAGGTTCAGGCCGTCGAAGGCGCCGTCCATATCGTAGAAGTCGGATAGCACGATCGTGAGTCCGGGCTGCACGCTCTCGGCGGCGAGGCGCGAGCAGGCCGCGCGCAGGTCGGTGGGGCCGCCGCGCGGGGCCTGGCGCAGGAACTCGAACACGCGGAAGATCCGGCCCTTGCCGCGCACGGCGGGCAGGCTGGTGTGGACCTTGCGGCTCATGCAGGTCAGGCCGACGCGGTCGAGGTTGGCGAGGCCGACGTAAGCGAGCGCGGCGGCGATCTGCTGGGCGTAGCGCAGCTTGCCGCCGCCGGAGGTCATCATCGACGCGCTGACGTCGATCGCCACCCGGATCGGCAGGTCCTCGTCCTCCTCGTACAGGCGGATCAGCGACTGGCCGAGCCGCATCAGCACGTTCCAGTCGAGGTTGCGGATGTCGTCGCCGGGGGAGTACTCGCGGTGGTCGGCGAACTCGAGCCCGCTGCCGACCTTTCGCGTCTTGCGTTCGGCCCGCTGGCGCCCGCGAAACAGGCGGCGGGCGATCACCTGCAACAGTTCGAGGCGCGCGAGGAAGGCGTCGTCGAACACGTCGCCGGGCTCGGCTGCGAGGGTCATCGCCGCGGGGCCCGGCGAGCGGGTCGCGGGGGTGATGACCCGTGCGTCCGGCCCGGGCGCGCTGCGCTTCCACCAGGCCATGCGATCAGTCGGTGGCCACGCCGGTCAGCACCTGGGCGAGCACCTTGTCGATGGCGACGCCCTCGGCCTCGCCCTCGAAGTTGAGGATCACGCGGTGGCGCAGCGCCGAGGGGGCGACGGCGCGCACGTCGTCGATCGATGGGGTCTTGCGTCCGGCCATCAGGCTGCGGATGCGGGCGGCGAGCAGGATCGCCTGGGCGCCGCGTGGGCTGCCGCCGAAGCGGACGTAGCGCTTGACGAGGTCGGTGGCGTTGGCGTCGTCGGGGTGGGTGGCCCGCAGCACGCGCACGACGTAACGACTGATGCTCGGGGCGACGGGGATCGCTCGCACGAAGGTGCGGATCGCCATCAGCTCGGGCGCGCTGAGCACGGGCTTGGCGTTGTGGTTGCGGTTGCCGGTGGTGCGCTCGAGGATCTGCAGCAGGTCGGCCTCGCTGGGGAAGGGCACGTCGATCTTGAACAGGAAGCGGTCGAGCTGGGCCTCGGGCAGCGGATAGGTGCCCTCCATCTCGAGCGGGTTCTGGGTCGCGAGCACGAGGAAGGGCGCGGGCAGCGGCCGGGTCTTGCCGGCGGCGGTGACCTGGGCCTCCGCCATCGCCTCGAGCAGCGCCGACTGCGTCTTCGGTGTGGCGCGGTTGATCTCGTCGGCGAGCACGATGTTGGCGAACACCGGGCCCGGCTGGAAGCTGAGCTCGCGTCCGCCGCCGGGGGTCTCGACCAGGACCGAGGTGCCGACGATGTCGGCGGGCATCAGGTCCGGCGTGAACTGCACGCGCGCGAAGGACAGGTCGACGGCGCTGGCGAGGGTGCGGATCATCAGCGTCTTGCCGAGGCCGGGCACGCCCTCGAGCAGGCCGTGACCGCCGGCGAGCAGGCAGGTCAGGATCGACTTCAGGACCTCGTCCTGGCCGACGATGACGGTTTGCACCTCGCGGACGAGGTTCGCCAGGCTGTTCTGGATCGCGTCGAGTTGGGCCTGGGTCTGGGCGGTCGTCATGTCGCGGGGCGTGGGGGAAGCATACACGCGGACCTCTGTCCGACCGCCGCGGATCCCCCCGAGTTTGCGGCGCGTCGGAAAAATTGCCGGGGCGCGCCGTCTCGCGGGGAGGCCGCGCGGTTTTGGGCGCCGTGAGGTCTCCCATGCGCCTGTGGGTGTCGGTCCGGGAATGGGCGCGTATGATCGCCGCCGGAACGCTGTCTGGTCGCTCCGCGCCGGATCCGCACCTCCTCATGCGCTACGAAGGCAAAGTCTATCGTCCGCCCTCGGAGGCCGATGCATACATTCTCCAGGCGACCATCGGCTGCTCCTGGAACCGCTGCACCTACTGCGACATGTATCGCGACAAGGTGTACCGCGAGCGCGAGCTGAGCGACGTGCTCGAGGACCTGCGCACGGCGGTGGCGATCGCCGCCGGACGGGTCGACAAGCTGTTCATCGCCGACGGCGACGCGCTGGGCATGAACACCGACTCGTGGCTGGCGATCCTCGACGCCGCGCGCGCGGGCCTGCCGCTGCTGCGCCGGGTGTCGTGTTACGCGACCGCGGGCAACCTGCTCAAAAAGACCCCCGAGGAGCTGCAGACGCTGCGCGAGCGCGGCCTGACCCGGCTCTACATCGGCCCGGAGTCGGGCGACGACCCGACGCTCAAGCGCATCGCCAAGGGGGCGAGCCACGCGGATCATGTGCTCGCGGCCGCCCGCGCGCACGCGGCCGGCATCGAGCTCAGCATGATCGTGCTGCTCGGGGTCGGCGGGACCAACCGGGCCCAGGAGCACGCGACGGCCACGGCGGATCTGATCACCGAGATGGACCCGGAGTACGTCGCCGCGCTGACGACCACGGTGATCCCCGCGACGCCGCTGCATCGCCTGCAGGTCAGCGGGCGCTTCACGCTGCCGACG
>NZ_JACCSO010000702.1 GCF_013812955.1 Nannocystis sp.
ACACGGCCGCGCTGGCCGCGTTGGCGCCGATCGAGCGCGACGCCCAGGCCCTCGCCTATGCGCCGCTGGTGGCCGAGGCGACCTATCAACGCGGCCGTCTCGAGCACTACCGCGGCGCGTCGGCCGCGGCCCGCGAGACGCTGGCGCTGGCGATCGACCTCGCCGAGGCGCATCGCCACGACCGCCTGGCCGCCGATGCGTGGAGCTTCTGGGTCGAGACCGCCGCGCTCTCGACCGCGGTCCCGCAGGACAACGTCGACGCCGCGCTGCGTCGCGCGACCGCGGCCCAGCTGCGACTGCAGCGCCCCGGCCAGCGCGATCTGGCGGCGGTGCTCGGCGAGTCGCAACCCGCGCCAGGGCCCCGCAGCGACCCGCAGCGGGTCCATCCCTTGCTCATGCGAGGGCTCGTGGACCTGCGTCGGGAGGATCTGGTCGCGGCCGACCGGTCGTTTCGCGCCGCGCTCGCGGATCCGTCGCTGCACCCGCTGACCCGCGCCAAGCTGCTCGAGAACCGCGCCATGGTGGTGCAGCAGCAGGCCGGTGATGTCGAGGCGACCCGCGCCTGGGACGAGGCCGTCGCCGCGTTTCGCACCGCGACCTGGTCGGGTCATCCGGCGTACGCGCTGGCGAGGATCCGCCGCGGCGAGTTCCTGCAGTGGAAGGCCCAATTCGCGGCCGCCCGCCTCGATTTCCTCGCCGGGGCCAGCGCCCTCGCCAGCGATGCCCCGAGCCACGCCACCGACCTGCGCATCGCCCACACCGGGGTCGCGCTCGCCGAGCTGATGGCGTTTCGGGTCGACGCGGCGACCGTGGCGATCGACGCGGCGATGCGCGCGGGCGAAGGCCTGCCCGCCGACGCGCTGCTCGCCCAGGTCAGCTTCGAGGCCCATGTGCTCGCCGGTCAGGCCGAACTGGCCCGGGCCGCGGCCACCCGCGAGGTCGAGCTGCGCCTCGAGGCCGGACAGGTCTTCGAGCTCGGGCACGTCGAGGGCCACCTCGCCGAGGCGCTCGCCGGTCTCGGTGACGACGCGGCGGCCCGCGCCCAGCTGACCACGGCCCTGCAGCACCTCGGCGAGGCCGGCATGGGTGAGGCCGAGCCCAGCGCTTACCCCCGCCGGACCCTCGGGCTGCTCGAGCTGCGCGCCGGGCACGAGGCCGAGGCTGAGGCGTTGCTGACGCGGGCGCTCGAGCTCTGGCAGGCCGAGCCCTGTGACTGCCGCGACGCCGCGGAGGCCCAGCTCGGCCTTGCGAGCCTGTATCGCCGCCGCGGCGACCCGCGCGCCGAGGGCCTGCAGACCGCGGCCGACGATTATTTCCTGGCCCTCGGACCCGAGGCGCTCGGATACCGCGATCGTTTGCTCGCCAAGCTTCACTGAAGATCCGTGCCTTGAACCCTGTGACCGAAACTTTGGAGGACCCCATGACTCGCCGCATCCCCTCGCTCCTGATCGCCGCCGTCGCCGTGACCACCCTGTCCGCCTGTGATGCCTCGAGCATCAGCCCCCCGCTCCGCGGCGCGGAGTTCACGGGCGCGAAGGCGCCGGCGCAGCAGGAGGCCGATGGCTCATTGTTCGCCAAGTGGCTGACGAACCGGCCGCAGGGCGGCGTCAACGGCCTCAAGGGCTCCGGCGATTGAGCGCGAAGGGGCTCACATGACCACCGGCGGCTACATCCCCTTCGTCCGCTTTCGCCTCGTCGACGGGACGACCGCCCAGGTCTCGCCCGGCGGTCTGATCGGCCGGGCTCGCAGCGCCGAGCTGAAGATCGCCAACCCGGAGGTCTCCGAGGCGCACGCGCTGATCAGCCTGCGCGGTCACCAGCTGCACATGTTGTCGCTGCGCCGCTGGATCATCCTCGACGGCGAGCGCTGCTCGGTGATCGCGCTGCGCCCCGGGCAACGCATCTTCCTCTCGCAGACGGTCATGCTCGAGGTCGAGGCGGTCGAGCTGCCCGACCACGTGCTGGTGCTCGGCTGCGACGACCGCGAGGTCTGCACCCTCTCCGAATCGGTGTACTCGCTGCTGCGCGCCAACGGGACCCTCAAGGTCATGCCCGAGCTCGTGCTCGGCGCCGAGGCCTATCTGTGGGGCAACGGCGAGGGCTTCACCTTGCGGGTCGGCGACGCCAGCCCGGTCGAGATCGAGGCCGGCACCGAATGGAACCTCGGTGAGCATCGCCTGCGCGTCACCGCCAGGCCGCTCGGCGACGGCGCGCTCAGCACGCGCAGCATCGGCCAGAACGACCCGCCGCTGACGATCGTCGCCCGCTACGACACGGTGTACATCCACACGCCGGGCCGGCCCCCCGCCGTGCTCTCGGGCCTGCTGGCGCGCATCGTCAGCGAGCTGGTCACGATCGGCAAGCTCATCTCGTGGGAGGCCGTCGCCCGCGAGATCTGGGGCGATGAGAGCGACCGCAATGTCATGCGCCAGAACTGGGACCGCAACATGCGGCGGCTGCGGGCGCATCTGCGTGAGGCCAATGTGCGCGCCGACCTGGTGCGCCCGGACGGTCGCGGCAACGTCGAGGTCTATCTGCTCCCGCAGGACCGCGTCGTCGACGAGACGTGAGCGCACAAAGGTCGTCGACCGGAGGTCGGCGGCCTGAAACTGCTGCCCTCGCGCTCAGCGGGCGGCGGCCTGCAGCGCGGCGGCGACGTTGGCCTCTTGCGAGTCCATGGTCGTCAGCAGCGAGCTGCAGGGGATGTAGTCGGCGACGGTGATCTGCGACTCGGGCCACTCGCGAAATCCGACGGTGTCGGCGCGCAGCTGGACCTTGCCGACCCACGGCACGATGCGGGTCGGCGAGACGCCGGGCCGCGAGATCAGGGCGAGCACCAGGCAGCCCTGGCCCTGGCGTGACAGCAGCAGGCCGACCGAGACGCCCGCGCAGCCGGTCTTCGGGCACACGCGCTCGGGCTCGGGCCGGAAGTCGATCGCGCGACCGGGCAGGTGCTTCTCGACGATGCCCTTCATGCGCTGCTGCAGCGCGCTGGCGAGGTCGCGGTTCTCGTCGACGATGTCCCGCGGGATGATGCGCGGCCACAGCAAGGTCACCCCGCCGGCGGCGCCCGCGGACTTGGAGACGTGCCGCTCCTCGAGGCTCTCCGGGGTCGGCTGGGGCGGAGGCGTGCTCGCCGGTGCGGCGCCCGGGGTGGTGGCCGGGCCCGGATTTGTGGCCTGCCCCGGACTCGAGGTCGGCCCCTGGGTCGCGCTGAGGCTCGGCAGCGGCGGGTTGGACCCCTGGGTCGGCCCGCAGCTGCCGAGCATCGCAGCCATCGCAAGAGGGAGTCCGCTGCAGAGGATCATGCGCATGGCCGCAGTGTACCCGAGTTTGCCAAAGTCGAGCATCGGCGAGATCGGGCCCTGACGGGGGTGTGGTGGCCGCTGCGGGAGATCCCGGGCGACGGGTGGCATCAACACGGACATGAACTGCGTACCGGCCGAGGCGAGCAGGTGAAGCGACCCGCGAGGGCGCCGCTCGTCGCTGCTCGTCGCCGCATCGCACGATGGGGTGCAAAGCCCCCGACCTCGACCTGTCCGGTCAACCAGGCGACGCGACATGAGCAGGGGCGCCGCGCGATCGAGGCAGCGACAGGGGCGAGAGCGAGCAGCGACA
>NZ_JACCSO010000707.1 GCF_013812955.1 Nannocystis sp.
GGCCTGGTCCATCGCCGCCTTGGCCTCGACGACGGCCTGGTCCAGGGCCTGCTTCTCGGGGCTCGGGCCGCTGTCACAGCCGGAGCCGAGCAGCGCGAGGGACATCAGCGCGAGGGCCATGGACGACGGGTGGGCGAGCTTCATGGCGCGCGAAGATGCCACAGCGCGCGACAATGTCAAAGGCCCGCAAACACAAATGTGCTGACCCCGAGGCGGTGCCCGTCGGGGTCGTGAAAATACAGCGTAAAGCCCGTGCGCTCGACGACGGTGACATTGGCCGCGGCGAGCCGCTGCGCCCAGGTAGCGAGCGCGTCACCATCATCGGGGTCGGCCGCCAGCACCAGCACATGCGCCGAGCCCTCGTGTGCACCGGCGGGCAGCAGCTTTCGCTCGAGCATGAGCACCGAGCCGCCGAGCTTCAGCCACACCGCGCGGACCCTGCCGTCGTCCTCGTGGTGGCGTGCCAGCTCGGGCAGGCCGAGCAGTTCACCATAGAACCTGGCCGAAAGCTCCGGGTCCGCGACCCGCAGCGCCAGGTGATGCATGCCATTCATGCCAGGCATGCCATTCATGGCCGCAGGACCACCGAGGGATCGTCGTCGACCTGGTCGTAGCGCAGGCCGGGGAACCACGCGAAGAAGTGGGTGAGGGCTGTCTTCTGGTCCGGGGTCAGGTAGTCGAAGTTGGAGCCGCGGTCATTGACCTCCCAGAACTCGCGGGTGTCGAGCTTGGCGAGCTCTTGCCACATGCTGCGCAGGCGCTTGTGGTCCTCGGCCTTCATGTCGTCGGCGACCTGCCTGGCCAGCGCGACCGAGCCGTGCACCAAATAATCGGTCGCGAGCTTGATCTGCGCCAGCCGGACGCCGCGCAGGGTCTTCTCCTTGTCGGCGGATTCGGTGGCGTCGTCGACCGCGAGGAAGATGCGCAAGATCTCGTCGTGGCAGGGGCTGGTCGCGTGGAAGGCCACGCCGCACAGCGTGCCGATGTCGTGGGCGATGACCTCGGCGATGAACACCATGCCGCGCTTGAACGCGACGCTGCTGTAGTAGCGCATGAAGCGGGCGACATCGACCGCGCGGCGCTCGAGCGTCCTGGCCCGCTCGCCGGCCTCCTTCTGCTCGCGCTCCGACTTGCTGCGGGCCTTGCGGACCATCGAGCGGCCCTCGGCGACGACCATCTCGCCGAGCTGGCGGTACTGGTGCAGGATGTTGTACGCCGTGCGGATGTCGTTGGCGTTGATGGTCGCGCGCAGGTACGTGTTGAAGAACTTGATCGAGAGATCGAGGGTGTGCAGGTCCCCGCGGCGCGCGGCCGCCTCGCCGAGGCGACGGGTGTCGATGGCGATCAGGTAGCAGACATCCTTGATCTGGCTCAGGCCCTCGGTGAAGATCATCTGATACTGGCGGAGGATCTTCCACTCCAGCCAGGTGCCGCGCTCGCGCAGGTCGTCGACCGCCTCGTGCGAGAGCGACACGAAGTCGGGGCTCTGGCGGTTCCACATCGCGATGCGGTGCCACTCCTTGAGCATGCCGGCCTTGGTCTCGCCGTAGAGCACCGCGAACTTGCACAGCGCATCGATCGCGCTCGAGGCGATGTTCTTGTCCTTCTGCTGGAGCGCGTTCAGGCCGATGTTGGTCAGGTGCTCGACGGCCTCGATCGCCTGCAGCTGGCGCTGGTCGACCGCCTGGGCCGCCTTGCCGCGGATCGGCGTGCACGCGTAGAGCCCGTTCGCGGTGATGCGCCCGACGATCTTCTCCGGGTCGAGGAAGTCGAACACGTAGGCGAAGTACGGGAACAGCAGCAGCAGGCTGGCCGTCATCAGCAGCATCGAGAACATCACGCCCCAGCGCGGCACGTAATTGTCCCCGATCGAGAAGTTGACCCACACCACGAACACCGTGGCCGTGACGAAGAAGCCGAGCACCAGCAGGTTGGTGCGCGCGCGAAAGAACAGCGAGGTGATGTGCGGCGTGAAGCGGGTCGCCGCCAGCTGCACGATGATGCTCGAGACCGTCAGCGCCAGGCCGAGCACCGCGGCCATGACCTCGCCGAGGCCGCCGAGGGTGTTACGCGCCTGCTCCACGTCCTGGTACAGCAGCGCTTGGAGCAGGCTGCCGAGGCTGGTCGAGCCCTTGCCGTCGTCGGTCAGCACGTTGAGCCAGAACGCCAGCACGAAGATCACCGCGGCGAGCCCGAGGATCGCCAGCACCGGCACCGACCAGGTGCGCAGCGGCAGCTTGTATTGCCCCATCGCCCGCGGCAGCCCGTCCGTCGCCGACTCGCCGCCCTTGCCGCGGTAGGTCTCCGGCGCCAGCGTCATCGCCATCAGCGAGCTCGCGGCGACCGGCAGGTCATCCGCGAGCTCAGCGACCTCTCGGTCGCGCGGATCCATGCTCGGCTCGGTCACGTCGCCGACGGTAGCAGAGGACCGCCCGCCCGGGTGGCGCCGCTGCGCACCTACACCCGCCGCTCCGGCCGATCGGCGCCCCCGCGGCTCGCTCGCGGGCCCGCGCCCGGACGCGCGCGAAAGCGTGGTAATCAACGAGGCAGTGCTGCAGCACAC